>DASSIJ010000326.1:0-22310 GCA_035692045.1 Pseudolabrys sp.
CTTGCGGATGCACACGCGGCTGCGGGATTGTTCATCGATGACCTCATTGCAGCAGACAAACAGCTGGACGTGATCGGTGGCAGCGCCGGTGCGGTGCTTTGCTTGCTTCGCCTCTATCGGGATAGCCAATCGACAGACGTATTGAACCGCGCAATCAAATGCGGCGAGCATCTGATTGCTCAAAGCCGGATTGGACCCGACGGCGGCCGAAGCTGGGTCGGGCAAGGCATGGGAAAACAAGCGCTAAATGGCATGTCGCACGGGGCGGCCGGCTTTGCCTATGCGCTCGCCTCGCTATCTGCAGCGACGGGGCGTGAGGAATTCGCGCAGGCGGCGTCGGAATGCCTCGCATTTGAGAATTCGAGCTACGATGTGGGCCGCAACAATTGGCCTGACTTGCGCGGTGAGGGGGAGCCGTCCTGGCCATGTCAGTGGTGTCATGGCGCGACCGGAATTGGGCTTGCGCGGATAGCAATGGCCAGGCAGGGCGGAATGGACCGGAAGAATCTTGCGGGCGATATTCGAAACGCCGTTGAAGGAGCGACGAAATACTGGCCGGGCGGCGTCGATACGCTGTGCTGTGGCACCCTCGGTAACGTCGAATTTTTCTGCGAGGCCGGAAACGCTCTCGGGCGCGACGATCTTCGCGAGCTTGCATCGCGCCGGTTGGCCGCAGTGCTTGAAACCGCGGCAGCAACCGGTGACTACCGCTGGAACAGCGGTAAACGGCAGTTCAATTTAGGTTTATTTCGGGGCCTTGCAGGCGTCGGCTATACATCCCTGCGTCAGGCCCACGCCTCGCTTCCCAACGTCTTAATTTGGGAATAGTCCAGCCTCAGAGGTTCAATCCTGTGAGCGACACGAAACCGCTTTTCGACTCGCTGCGCAATTCGGCCGATCCCAAGGTCGTTGCCGCCATCGAGACGCTCATCGGCAACGGCAGCGATCGTCAACTCTGTCGACTCAATGTGCTCTCGTTTGCTGCCGACAAAGGCCTCGATGAGGAGAAGGCCATCGGTGGCTTCTTGTACGCCGCCCGGCTTGGCTTGTTCGATTTGACGTGGAATGTGCTTTGCCCGGGTTGCGGCGGGGTCCTCGACGTCGCTCATACCCTCAAATCCGTGCACAAGGAGGCTTATGACTGCGCGCTCTGCGCGACCGGCTATGAGCCGACGCTCGACGAGATGGTGGAGGTCGCCTTCACGGTCAACCCGCGTATTCGACGGATCGAGGCGCACGATCCGCATTCACTGCCTCCGTGGGAATATTTCCGGCAAATATTCTGGGGGTCCGGAGTCGATTTGCCCGAGCCGGGCTTTGAAGAGCTGATGGAAGAGGTCACGCTCGACTCAATAGAGTTGCCGCCGCAGCAAAAGGCGCAGATGACGCTTCAGATGCCCAACGAGTTCCTGATCGTGTTCGAACCGGTCACTCATGTCGCGCATTTCATCGATGTCAAAGGTGAACCGACGAAAGAACGTCAAAATCTGGCGCTGATCTTCAACAAGGTGCAGGGACCGACCGTAACAACCGAAATGCGTCCCGGGCCGTTGCGGCTTGTGCTCGAAAATCAGACCGATTTGCGTGTCCTGCCATCGGTCTGGATCGCCGGCGAAACGCTCCATCACATGCTTGGCAAGCGAAAAACGTTTCTCACTGCCAAGCGCCTCCTGACTAACCAGATATTTCGCGACATTTACCGTACCGACACGCTCGATGTCGACCAGGGATTAAAGCTCACCAGCCTCACCTTCCTGTTTACCGATCTCAAAGGTTCGACCGAGCTTTACGATCGCGTAGGTGATCTCGTCGCCTACGATCTCGTCCGTGAACATTTTCGGGTGCTTAACGAAATCGTGGCCTCCGAAGCGGGCGCAGTCGTCAAAACGATCGGTGATGCGGTGATGGCGACATTTCCCACGCCTGACCGCGCTCTTGCCGCCGCTCTGCGCATGCGTGAGTCAGTATGCAAGATCAAAAACGACCTGCTGATCAAGATCGGAATTCATGAGGGCCCCTGTCTTGCAGTCACGCTTAACGATCGACTCGATTATTTCGGCCAGACCGTGAATATCGCTGCGCGCGTACAAAATCTTGCGGATTCACAGGCTATTCTGGCAACCAAGTCGGTCGTTGATCACCCGGGGGTTTCGAAGTTGCTTGAGGGGTCGAAGCTCACACCGACCGCACAGGACGCGATCTTGCGCGGCGTCGCGGACAAGGTGACGATCTATCAGATTCCCTATTAGGCTGGTCTTTCGTTGGCCAGTGACGAACCGGACTTTGCCAGCTCTTGATTGCGCTAAACCTGCTCGGCGTTGAGATAGGCCAGCCGTGCTCCGCAGAATGCGCAGATCAGGCCCAGTGCGAGCGCGGTCAGTCCCGCGATCACGTCGACGGTGCCGCCAAGATTGCCCGTCTTGCTCATGATACCGCCGACGGTGGCGGCCACAAACACGAGCCCAATCAGGAAGTACTGCGCCACCCGATAGATCAATTCACGTTCGCGGGCAGCCGCAATCAGGTAGGCACCGGTAGCCCAGCCTCCGACGAACCCGGCGCCGCTGATCACCCACCAAGCCATAGCGGAAACGAACTGCTGCTTGTTGCCGATGGCAGCGTCACGCAGGACGGCATCGAGTCCAATGCCGAACACCGTCAGCAGGATATGCACGATCAGGGCCGCGAATACGCCGCACGCAATAGCCGCCGCATAGTGCAATCGACGGAGGGCGTCGGTGCCGATCGGGGCTTGTTCGGGCGGGGGCAAGGTCATGTCCCCCGCACAATAGCCGATCAAAGCGCTACGCGTGAATATCCATTTTCGGCGGGCTGAAATGCTTCGGCGCGATTGCGGGCAACGGCAGCCTCAGGCCTAGTCGCGGCAGCGCCGATTTCCTGTTCGATGATGTAGCGAGGACGACCTTTGGCCTCGAAGTAGATCTTGCCGACATATTCACCGATCACCGCAATTGCAAAGGTCTGGAACGAGGCGATCAGGAGAAACAACAGCATCACCGAGGTCCAGCCCTGCACCGTTTGGCCTGCCAGCCAGGTGGCAAAGACCCAAACGCTCATGCTCATGAAAACAACGAACAATATGATCCCCATCAGGGCGATCATCCGGATTGGCCGCACCGATAGGGAAGTGATGCCGTTGACTGCCAGAGTCATCATTTTTGCGAGCGTATATTTCGTCTCACCGTGAATCCGCGGCAGACGGTCGTATGCCACGCTTGCGGTTTTGAATCCGAGTTGAACAGCAAGCCCGCGCAGAAATACATGCGCTTCGCCAAAAAGCGAAAGCGCCCGCAGCGCCCGATCGCTCATCAGGCGGAAGTCTGCATGGTGAGGAATGATATCGGCACCGAGCCAATTGAGCATGCGATAGTAAAGATCGGCAGTGCCCCGTTTAAACCAGCTGTCACTGGAGCGTTTTTTGCGGACGGCGAATACGATTTCGGCTCCGCCGGCAAAATGTTCGATCATCTTTCCGACGACCGACATATCGTCTTGCAGGTCGGCATCGAGCGAAATCACAGCGTCGGATTTGCCAATCTGCGACAGCAGTCCCGCCAATAGCGCATTCTGATGACCGACGTTGCGTGACAGCTTGAGGCCGCGGATGCGTTTCGCGTGCGCATTTGAGATTTTTTCAATCAGAGCCCAGGTTCGGTCAGTGCTGCCATCATCGACCAGCAATACGTAGCTTTTCGGGGAGATGGCTTTCGATTTTTCCAGCCTGGCGATGTCGGAAAGCAGACACGAAAGCGTGTGCTGAATTCCAGCCTGCTCATTGTAGCAAGGAATGACAAACGCGATCGTGGGCGATTTCGGAGCACTCATGATCACAAATCGCTCGCCGGCATCCGTTCGATTTAATGAGCTGATTTTCAGCCGGTCAGGACTTCCGGAAAGTCGCGAACAGATGTCCTGTGGCTTCGTTGCTGAGGAGTATGCCCTTGCAACGTTTACAAACCTTTTACTCGGGCCAACGTGGCTCCCAGACGCCAAAAAACGGCGCCGATCCGCATTCCGGTGCACGGGGATTGATTGTCATCCGGAGGCGTCCTAAGCCTCCGGTGGGGCGAAGGTTGAACGATAAAATGGTGGAGGAATCTTTGCCCCCTGCACACAGCCCTGTCGTGGACCTTGTCCGGAACCTCGTGCGTAAGCGCGATTTTTACGCGGGCGGGCTGATCATATTTTTCGGTCTGGTGATGGCCCTGAAGGGGCCGGGCTATCGGCTCGGCACCTTGATGCATATGGGCCCGGGATTCCTGCCGACCGTGCTCGGGATCATCTTGATCTGTCTGGGTATCGCTATCGCAGGCACTGGACTGACGGTCCCTGAAGGCGAAGACGAGGACATTTTGCCTAAAAACCGCGAGTGGTTCGGCTGGGCCTGCATTCTTGCCGGACCGCTGTGCTTCATTTTGTTCGGAAGTTATTTCGGCCTGATCCCGGCCATCTTCACTTGCGTGTTCGTTGCGGCACGCGGTGACCGCACGGCGACATTAAAGAGCTCGCTGCTCCTGGCGGCGTTCGTGACGGTATTCGGCGTCGGATTGTTCTCGTATGTGCTGCAAGTGCCCATGCCACTGCTGACGTGGAGAGGGCTGTGATTGAAACTGCGCTAACCGATCTCTGGTACGGATTCGGGGTCGCCTTACAGCCACACAATTTGATGTGGTGTTTCATCGGCGTCCTGGTCGGCAACATGGTCGGCGTGCTGCCGGGCATGGGGCCGCTCGCGACCATTTCGATACTTCTGCCGCTGACGTTCGGGATCAAGCCGGTCGGCGCGATCCTGATGCTCGCCGGCGTGATGTACGGCGCGCAATACGGCGGCGCCATTTGTTCGATCTTGCTCAACCTGCCTTGTCATCCGCCACATGCCGTCACGTGTCTCGACGGCTTCCCGATGACCAAGCAGGGCAGGGGCGGTGTCGCGCTCGGACTGACTGTCATGGCGTCGTTCGTTGGTGCCTCCTGGGGCATCACGGAGATGATTTTTCTGTCACCAATATTGGTGCGCGTCGCGCTTGAATTCGGCCCGGCCGAAATCTGTTCGCTCATGTTACTTGGGTTGCTTGCTGGCTCGACGCTGGCGCGCGGCTCGCCGCTCAAGGGCGTGGCGATGACGGTGCTCGGGCTGATGCTCGGCATTGTTGGCACCGACCTTGAGACCGGCGCCGAACGTTTCACCTTTGGGATGACTCATCTCGATGACGGCATTGAACTGGTGGGGCTGGCGCTCGGGTTGTTTGGCATTGCCGAGTTCATGAACAGCATCAACCAGGTGGTATCGATCAACGCGAAGTATACGAATGTTCGCCTCCGCGACATGCGTCCCAGCAAGTCCGATTTGAAGCAGGCAATCGCGCCGATGTTCCGTGGCACATTGGTCGGCAGCCTGTGCGCGCTTATTCCTGGCACCGGACCGACCATTGCATCGTTCGTCGCCTATGCAACGGAAAAGAAAATCTCGAAACACCCCGAAAAGTTCGGTACCGGCTTGATCGAGGGGGTGATCGCACCGGAAGCCTCGACCCATTCGTCCGTGCAGGGCGACTTTATCCCGACAATGAGCCTTGGCATCCCGGGCGATGCCGTGATGGCGCTGTTGCTCGGCGCGCTGATGATCCAGGGCATCGTACCCGGTCCGCAGCTCATCAAGGAGCATCCGGATATTTTCTGGGGCCTCGTGGCGAGCTTTTGGATCGGCAACATCATGCTCGTCCTGCTCAACGTCCCGCTGATCGGGATCTGGGTGAAGCTGCTGACGATCCCGTACAAGTATCTCTATCCGAGCGCGCTGTTCTTCGTCTGCATCGGGGTCTATGCCGCCAACAACGACATGTTCCAGGTCGGCGAGACGGTCGTCATCGGCATTCTCGGCTATGTGCTGCTCCGGCTTGGCTTTCATCCGGCACCGATTCTGCTTGGGTTCGTGCTCGGGCCGCGCTTTGAAGAAAATTTCCGGCGCGCCATGCTGATCTCCCGCGGGGACATCCTGGTATTCGTCGAACGCCCGATCAGTGCTGTCTTTATCGGCCTCTGCGTCCTGCTGATTGCGTTGCAGATTTACGTGCGCATTCGGGGAGCCAAGCCGCCGATCGAGATCCCGACGGTGCTGGAAGGGGCTGAATAGCGGCCTAAATTCCTGCGAGCTCGCGCATGATCCGGTAAAGCCGGGCCTGACCCTCAAAGCCGATGCCCGGGCGATCGGACAGCGAAATTGAGCCATTCTCGATTTTGGCGTCATCGCCAAACCCGCCGAACTCGCCGAACACGCCCGGGTAGGACTCGGCGCCGCCAAGACCGAAGCCTGCCGCGATGGCAAGCGACATCTGGTTGCCGCCGTGCGGGAAAAGCGATGTGCGCGGCCAGCCGTGTCGCCCGAGCATTTCAAGCGTCCGGGCATATTGACCAATGCCATAGGCTTGTGGCGGGTCGATCTGGATCACGTCCCGTCCGGCGCGGAAACCCCCAAAACGCACCAGGTTTTCCACATCCTGCGTCGAATAAAGGTTCTCGCCAGTGGCGAGCGGCGGCTCATAAACGCTCGCCAGCTCCGCGAATAGCGCAAAATCAAGCGGGTCGCAGGGTTCCTCGAACCAGCGCAGTCGGAACGGCGACAGCGCCTTGGCGTAGCGCAGGGCTTCGTCACGATCGAATTTGCAGTTGGCATCGACCGCCAAATGTTCACCGGAACCGACAACGTCGAGCACGGCCTCCAGCCGGCGCAGATCCTGATCGAGCGGCAGGCCACCGACCTTCATCTTCACCATCGTGTAGCCAGCATCGAGATGCCGGCGCATCTCGTTCTGCAGGTCCTTGATTGTCTGGCCAGGCCAATACCAGCCGCCACCCACGTAGCAGAACACCTCTTTCAAAACATTGCCGCCATTGAAGCGCTCAGCGAGCACGGCGTGCAGCGGCTTGTCCGCAATCTTGGCGACGGCGTCCCATATTGCTACTTCAATGGTGCCAATGGCGATCGAGCGCTCGGAATGTCCGCCGGCTTTTTCGCGCCGCATCATGCGGTTGAAAATTCTCGTGGGATCGAGATTGCCGCCGGTATCGTCGAGCAGCGAGTCGGGTTCGGCAGTGAGGATGCGCGGAATGAAACGCGCGCGCATTTGCGCGCCGCAGGCATAGCGGCCCGTGGAGTTGAAGGCAAAACCGCATACCGGCTTTCCGTTGCGGACGAAATCGGTGATCACGGCCACCACCGACGTCGTCATTTCGGTGAAATCAAAGCTCGAATTGGCGAGCGCCGATTTGAGCGGAATCGCGGTTTCGCGAATGTCGATGATACGCATTACTTGGAGCGAGCAGCCGTTTATTGGATCTGCGGGATGTTGGCGTCCCGGATGACCTTGCCCCACTTGTCGACTTCTTTCTTGATATAGGCGGCGAATTCGTCCGGTTTGTTGGCCACCGTATCGAAGCCGAGCTGGGCACATTTCTCCTTCACGTCAGGCATGGCCATTGCCTTGGCGATCTCGCGATTGAGCAGATCGACAATCTCCTTCGGTGTTCCGGCTGGCAGGAAGATACCCTGCATGGTCTCTGATTCCTCATCGGCGACGCCTGCTTCCGCCATGGTCGGCACGTCCGGCAAGGCGGACGATCGCTTCGCGGAGGTGACCGCCAATCCGCGCAATTTACCTCCCTGCACTTGCGGCGCAGTCGGGGGCAATGCGGTGAAGGCGATCGGCGTGTGGCCGGCGACCGCCGACTGAATCGCCGGGCCCGCGCCATTGAACGGCACGGTTGCGAGATCAAGCTTGAACGTGAGTTTGAACAATTCGCCCGCCAGATGCGGCGTCGTGCCGGTGCCAGGCATCGCGTAGTTGTACTTGCCGGGCTCTTTCTTGATGAGCTCGACGAGTTCTTTGACCGTTTTGGCCGGGAAATCAGCGTTGACGACCAGAATATTCGGCGAGGCCGCCGCAAGGGTCACCGGCGCGAAATCCTTGAATGGATCGTACGGATTTTTGGCATAGAGGCTCGGATTGACCACGTAGCTCGAGCTCGCCACCAGCATTGTGTAGCCGTCGGGCGCAGACTTTGCGACTTGCGTCATGCCGATATTGCCGCCGGCTCCGGGATGGTTCTCCACGTAAAATTGCTGTTTCAGCGATTCCGAAAGTTTTTGCGCAATCAAGCGCGCCATCACATCGGTCGGACCCGCAGGCGCGAAGGGCACGACAATCTTGACCGGATGATCGGGGTAGCCCGCGCCCTGGGCCGTGCCGCCGATGAGCACGGCGGCAGCGAGTGCGAGTATGCGCGTTGCAACTTTCATCATTCTCTCCCCATGCGAAATTTTTATTTCACTTTTTCGATCTTGGCCGCCTCGATGACTTTGGCCCACTTCGGAACTTCGACCTTGATGCGGGCCGCGAAATGTTCTGGCGTGTCGGCGATAGCATCGAAGCCAAGCGAATCGAGCTTCGACTTGACGTCCGGGGCGGCCACCGCCTTGGCGATTTCTTTTTGCAACAGGTCGACGATGGATTTTGGCGTGCCGGCCGGCGCAAACACGGCCTGCATCACGTCGGAGATCTGGTCGCCCGGAACCCCGGCCTCCGCCATCGTCGGCACATCGGGCGCAGCCGCGACACGCTTTTCCGTTGTCATCGCTAGAGCACGCAGCGTGCCAGCCTGCAGATGCGCGGTGACCGGCGGGAGCGCCATGAAGGCGATCGGGACTTGCCCGGCGACGACAGCGTTGAGCGCAGGTCCTGCGCCGTTGAAAGGTACTGGCTGGATGTCGAGCTTGAGTGCGTATTTGAAGCTCTCCGCCGCGAGGCTCGCGGTCGTGCCGAAACCAGGCGAAGCGAAGCTCACTTTGCCGGGATTGGCTTGAATATAGGCAATGAGTTCATTGACCGTTTTCGCCGGCACCGACGGATGGACAACCAGGATATTCGGGCTGGATCCGGCCAGCGTTACTGGAGCGAGGCTTTTATAGACGTCGTACGGCACCTTTTCATAAAGGCTCGGATTGACGACGACGCTGGAACTGACCATGAGCAGCGTGTAGCCATCGGGCGCCGCGTTTGCCACGAGCGCCATACCGAGATTGCCGCCGGCACCTGGATGGTTCTCGACGTAGAATTGCTTGCCGAGGCTTTCACCAAGCTTTTGCGCGACCAGCCGCGCCATCACGTCGGTCGGCCCAGCCGGCGCGAACGGCACGATGATCTTCACCGGGCGTGCAGGATAACCGGCGGTGTCCTGCGCACGGGCGGCGAAATTTGCCAACAGGGCGCCGACCAATAGCGTGCCCATTGCCGAAAGGCGAAACAGCCGGTGCATCGTTTCCTCCCTTTATTTTCATCGTAGCATTGCGCGGCTACGTTGCCAGTGGGGCTTGCATCGCCCGCGCTCACAGGCTGTATTCCGAACGTTGTTCCACTTTCGTCAGAGGAAATTCAATGCCGGCCCGAAAGATCACCCGCCACGACATGCGCGAAGCCGCCGAGAAGTACAAGAACTGGGGCAAGTGGGGGCCAAATGATGAGGTTGGCACACTGAACTACACCACGGCGGAGGACATCGTCGCGGCGACGCGTCTGGTGAAGAAGGGCAAGGTAATCTCGCTCGCCCTGAATTTTGATCACACGGGCCCGCAAGGTGCGAAAAGCAAATATCCGTCGATGGGCCGCACCAACCCGATCCACACCATGCTCCGCACGGGCACCGACGCCTATTCAGGTGTGCTCGACAAGCGCGGTATCCGTGCCGCAGACGACATGGTGACCATGCCGCTTCAGTGCGGCACGCAATGGGACGGGCTTGGCCATGTGTTCTATGAAAACTATATGTGGAATGGGTACGACTGCCGCGAGGTGACGTCGGCCGGCGCGCAGAAATGCGGCATCGAGAAGACCAGGAACAAAATGGTCGGGCGTGGCGTGTTTCTCGACGTGGCGCGCCACAAAGGCGTCGACTCGCTCGACGATGGCTACGGTATTACGAATGACGATCTCTACAGCACTGCAAAAAAACAGAAGACCGAACTCAAGCGCGGCGACTATGTCATCGTGCGGACCGGCATGATGGAGCGATGTCAGAAAGCGGGAAGCTGGGACGGCTATCCGGGCGGCGATGCGCCGGGGTTCTCTTTCGAGACGCTCGATTTCGTCAAGGATACGCAGCTGGCGGCGCTTGCAAGCGACACGTGGGGCTGTGAAGTCCGGCCGAACGAAAGCGAGGAGGGGATCAACCAACCCTGGCACTGGATCACAATCCCGATCATGGGCATGACCATGGGCGAGATATTTAACTTGAAGGAACTCGCAGACGATTGCGAGCAGGACAAAGTCTACGAATTCCTGTTCGTGGCGCCGGCCATACCAATCACCGGCGCCGTGGGGTCTCCAGTCAATCCGCTGGCGATCAAATAGCAGCGAGGGAACATTGACTATGACGAAACAATATCCCGTCACCCACACCGAAGCCGAATGGCGCAAGATTCTCACGCCCGAGCAATATGAGATCATGCGCGAGCATGGGACCGAGATGCCCGGTAGTTGCGCCTTGTTGCATGAAAAGCGCGCCGGCGCGTTCCATTGCGCGGCTTGTGATCAGCCGCTGTTTGTTTCCAAAGTGAAGTTTGAAAGCGGAACTGGGTGGCCGAGTTTCAACGATCCTTTGCCTGGGGCGGTCGAAAGCGATACTGATCGCAGCCACGGCATGCTGCGTGACGAGGTCCACTGCAGCCGCTGTGGCAGCCACCTTGGCCACGTATTCGACGACGGTCCTCCACCGACGCATCTGCGCTATTGCATCAATGGCATCGCGTTGAAATTCATCCCCGAGGCCGGCTGAGTAGCCGATCCGACTCGTCCTTCAGCTGCACGCCCGAGAGCCGACGCCCCCGGATCGCCGCGAGCAGATAAGCAAGCTTTGCGGCAGCATCGGCGTAGCCAATGCCGTCAGGCCGGATGTTGGAAATGCAATTGCGGTCGGCATCCGTCGTCTGCGCTCCCGGCTGCCAAGTGAGATAAGCGCCCATGCTGTCGGGCGCGGTCAAGCCGGGACGCTCGCCGATGAGGACGACGGCGCAATCGGCGCCCAGCAATGTGGCAATCGTATCGCCGATCGCGACGCGCCCATGACGAACGACGACGAGCGGCGCAATGCGCCAGCCCTCGGCGCGCAACCCCGGCAGCAATTTGTCCAATAACGGCCGCGCATGCATTTGCACTGCCCGCGCCGACAGGCCGTCGGCAATGACGATGGAGATATCGTATGCGCTCGCATCCGGCTTCAACGAAGCCTCGCCGTCCGGCGTGAGCCGGCGGCCGAAATCCGGGCGCATCAGATATGTTTGGCGGTCTTCAGCGGCGCTCGTGACTGCGCGGACAGGCAACGCGAGCTCGCCGAGGTCAGCAACCAGACGTGGCTGATCGAGGGACTCGTGGACCGCGTCGCGTGCCCGCGCATGGGCAAGCTTGAATTCAAGGAGCGGCGCAGTCGCCAATGATGCGCCGGTCCGCGCGAGGCCGATGCGCGCTTTGGTCAGCGCCCGCAAGCGCGCCCACGCGTCATCGCTTTGCGTTGGGTGATTGGCCATGTGTCTAGGCCGTCAACAATGCACGGAAGTGGTTTGGCATGCTGCGAGGGCGGATACGCTTGGCCTCCATCAGGCCCTGCCGCTCCAGCCAGGCCTCGAATTCCGGCGTCGGGCGCTTGCCGAGGAGATCGCGCATGGCGAGCGCGTCGTGAAACGAGGTGCTCTGATAGCCAAGCATTATGTCGTCGGCGCCAGGAACACCCATCACGAAATTCACGCCGGCCATCACCAGCAGGGCCAGCAGCGCGTCCATGTCGTCCTGATCCGCTTCGGCGTGATTGGTGTAACAGACGTCGACGCCCATTGGCACGCCCATGAGCTTGCCGCAGAAGTGATCCTCTAGCCCGGCGCGCGTAATCTGCTTGCCGTCGAACAGATATTCCGGCCCGATGAATCCAACCACGGTATTGACCAGCAGTGGTTTGAAATGCCGCGCCACCGCGTAGGCGCGCGCCTCGAGCGTCTGCTGGTCTACCCCTTGATGCGCATTGGCCGAGAGTGCGCTGCCTTGGCCGGTCTCGAAGTACATCACGTTATCGCCGACGGTACCGCGGCGAAGCGACAATGCCGCCTCGCGCGCCTCATCGAGCAGCGCAAGGTTTATCCCGAAGCTCGTGTTGGCGGCTTGCGTGCCGGCAATCGATTGGAAGACGAGGTCCACCGGCGAACCGCGGCGCATCAGCTCGAGCGTGGTCGTAACATGCGCCAGCACGCAGCTTTGCGTCGGGATTTCAAGCTTGCTGCGGATATCGTCGAGCATTGATACCAGCTGGTGTGCACGCTCCACGCTGTCGGTGGCCGGATTGATGCCGATCACCGCGTCGCCCGAGCCGAGCAGGAGGCCGTCCAGGATGCTGGCCGCGATACCTGCCGGGTCGTCGGAGGGATGGTTGGGCTGCAGCCTCACCGACAGCCGGCCAGGCAGACCCACGGTGTTGCGAAAGCGCGTCACAACGGAGCATTTCGCGGCCATAACCATCAAATCCTGCAAGCGGCTGATCTTGCTGACGGCGGCTGCCATCTCCGGTGTGATGCCGGACGCCAATGCGCCCAGTGCATCGGCCGTGGCCTCATCCGACAACAGCCAGTCGCGGAAGTCTCCCACCGTCAGGTGCGCGATACGCGCAAACGCCGCTTTGTCATGCGCATCGATGATGAGGCGCGTAACCTCATCCGTCTCGTAGGGAACGGCTGGCTCATTCAGAAAGGCCGTGAGAGGCAGATCGGCCAACGCAAATTGGGCGGCGATGCGTTCCTCGCCAGTCTCCGCCGCCAGACCGGCGAGCTGGTCACCGCTGCGCAGCGGCGTGGCCTTGGCGAGTAGCGTCTTGAGGTCCGGAAACGTGTAACGGCGAGCACCAATCGTTCGGCTATGCATCGTGAACTCCCGCGAATTCGTTTCATTATATCGAAAGGCGCCACGTCCGCGTGTGGACTTTGCGCGCCTGATCCTCCATGTCATCTTACGCGGGCAGGAGGGGACACGAAGAACCATGCAGTCTGGACACAACCAAAGACGAACCGGCGCCGAAGTTCTTGCCGACATGCTGGCGGGCTATGGGGTCACCCACGTATTCATGGTGCCGGCGGTCTTGCGACGCACTTTCGCCGAAATGGAGCGGCGGACCAAAATCGCGCGTGTGCATTGCCACGGCGAAAAATCCGCGGCGTACATGGCCGATGGCTATGCGCGCGCATCCGGAAAGCCGGGCATCTGCATGGCGCAGGTGATCGGCGCGCTCAATCTTGCCGCCGGATTGCGTGACGCGTACCTGGCGCATTCGCCCGTGATCGCGATGACCGGCGGCCGTGATCCGAAAACAAAATTCCGCAAGGTCTATCAGGAAATCGACGACATGCCGGCCTTCGAGCCGGTGACCAAAATGAACGTGACCATTGATGATGTAGCGCGCATCCCGGACATGGTACGGCAGGCCTTCCGTACGGCCACGACCGGCGCGCCCGGTCCCGTGCATCTGCAATTTCGCGGCAACGAAGGGCAGGTGGATCTGGAAGAGGCCGAGATGGAGGCTTTGGTCGAAGTCCAGTTTGCCCGCGTTCCGCCATTTCGTCCTGAACCGGAAGCGGCGCACGTGAAGGCGGCGCTCGAACTGCTGCAGAAGGCCGAGCGGCCGATCATCGTTGCCGGCGGTGGTGCGCGCGCCTCGGGCGCGGGGAGGGAGCTTGTCGCGCTTGCCGAAGCGCTGCAAATCCCGATTGCGACCTCACTCAACGGCAAAGACATCATTCCCGGTATTCACCCGCTATCGGTGGGCGTTGTCGGCAGCTATTCGCGCGAATGCGCCAACCGCACGGTTAACCGCGCAGACCTGGTTTGTTTCATCGGCACAGAAACAGGCGGCATGACCACCCACTTCTGGGCGGTACCCAAAATCGGTACGCCGGCCATCCAGATCGACATTGAGCCGCAATCTCTGGGCCGCAACTATCCATTGGTCGCGAGCGTGCTCGGTGATGCAAGGAGCGTGCTCGTACGAATGCTGGGCCAGATTGACAAGTCGAGTGCGGCGAAACGCGCGCCCTGGATCAAGGAACTCTCCGATCTCCGTGCAGACTGGTACACTAGGCACAAGCCAATGCTGGAGTCTGACACGGTGCCGATCCATCCGGCGCGCATCTGTGGCGAGCTAACGAAGCATGTACCCGACGATGCCATCGTTGTCGTCGACACCGGCCATGCTGGAATGTGGATGGGTGGCATGTACGATTTGCGCACGCCGGCACAAAGCTACATGCGAAGCGCCGGTCATCTCGGCTGGGCATTTCCGGCGGGTATTGGAGCCAAGGCCGCGTGCCCGGATCGGCCGGTCGTCGTTTTTACCGGAGACGCGGGCTTCTGGTACCACATCGCTGAGGTGGAAACGGCCGTTCGCTGGAATCTCGCCTCCGTCACGGTCGTCAACAACAACGGCGGCGGCAACCAGTCCAAGCGAGGCTTTGATCGCGCCTACGGCGGCGAACAGACCACCAAGGCTCGTGAATTGTGGACCTACAACCCGATGAATTTCGCCGCGCTCGCCGAAAATATGGGTGCACTTGGAATTCGGGTGGAGCGCGCCAGCGACTTCGCGCCGGCGCTCGCCGAGGCGCTTGCGTCCAAACGAACCGCGGTTGTCGATGTGGCAACCGATATTGAGGCGCTTGCTCCCACAGCGGTCGCTTAACCTGTTTCCCGAAAGGCAGGCTCGTGCGATCGTGCCTCCAGCAGGAGAGCTCACCATGAAACGTCCCGCATTGTTTATCCTCGGTCTTTTGGCCGGGTTTGCGCTTGCATTCGCGACGCCGTCAGGACGCGCGCACGATGCCGACACGCTGGCCAGCAGTGCGCCGCAAAGAAATCCGCTGTTCGTCAACATGACGACGGGAGATTCGTGGCGTGGCTGGATGGGCTTGCACTTCGCCCATGCGACCCTGAAACAAGGTCATCCCGTCGCCATTTTCCTCAATCTCGACGCCGTTAAGCTGGCTACAAAAAATGCGGAACAGGAAAAGAAGCCATCAATGCAGCGTGTGCCACGCGAGATCCTCGCCGACTTCATTCGTGACGGCGGAGTTGTCTTGATGTGCGGGCCCTGCATGGCCGAATTTGGATTGACGATGGACGATTTGGTGCCGGGCGTGCAGCTGGGCAAGCCCGGTTACACCCAAGGTTTCATCTTCGCGGAGAACGCGCGGACCCTGACGTGGTAGCAGCGGCCCGCGCGCCTCGTGGCCATCAGCGCAGGGGCGCTCCGACGTAGCGGAACTTCTGGGCGCGCTTTCCGGTGTCGACCTCGGTCGTGTAGACGTTGCCCTTGCTGTCTACCGCGAGATTGTGGATCCAGTGAAACTCGCCGGCGCTGCGGCCGTTGCGGCCGAATGCACCGGCCACTTCCCCGGTTTCGCGTACCAGCACTCGCACTTCGTTGTTGACGCCGTCGGCGTTCATCAAAAACGTCTGCTTGGCATCCGGCCAGAAATCGAGATCCCAGACCGAGCCCTGACCCGGCGTCTCTTTGGCGACAAAGAATTCCTTGACGAAGGTTCCGTCCTTGCGGAACACCTGGATGCGATCGTTCGAGCGGTCGCAGACGTACACCAACCCGTCTTTCGCGATCTTCACGCAGTGGACCGGATTTGAGAACTGTTGTGGCGCCGGGCCGGCTGGATTGTAGGGCGCTTCCTTGACATCGCTCGGCGCCTTGCCGTAGGCGCCCCAGTGCCGTTTATAGACGCCGGTGTCGGCATCGAACACAATCACGCGGTGATTGCCGTATCCATCGGCGATAAACACTTCGTTGGTTTCGGGATCGACTTCGGCGTCTGCCGGACGGCCGAGCTTGGTCGTGTCGTTGCTATCGAGTTTGGCGCCAGGTTTCCCGATCTGCAGTACGAATTTTCCATCTTGGGTGAATTTCAGGACCTGGCCGTCATTGTTGCCGTTGCCACCAACCCAGACGAAGCCTTTGTGGTCGATGTTGATGCCGTGCTCGTTCTCGAACCAATCGTAACCTTCTCCCGGCCCGCCCCACGATCTGAGAAGGTTGCCATCGGAATCAAATTCCATCACCGGTGGCGCCGGTTTGCAGCATTTGCTGCGCGGCGGAGTGAAACTTGCTGCTTTCTCGTCATCGGTGAGCGATCGCGGACGCTGGATTACCCAGACATGATCCTGGGCGTCGACGGCAACGCCGGCCGCCTGGCCCATGATCCAGTTGTTGGGCAGTGTTTTCGGCCACGACGCATCGACCTGGAATTTCGGCGCCTCGCCGGCGACGGCAGGTGCGATCAGTAGTGCACAAGTGACGAGTGACGGAAAAATTTTCATAAGCCCCTCCCGGCGCCGGCGGCAACAGACGCCAGCATCGTCCAATGCTCCGCTTTCGAACGCGCGCAATCAAGGGGTGAGCGGTGCAGTGCGGGAGAGCTAGCTTTCTCCGATCTCGCGCAAGATTTCGGCCGTGTGCTGTCCGAGACGCGGGGACGGCTGCTCCGATGCTGCTCTCCACCCGTCGATGACTATTGGCGTGCGCACGCCCGGAATGGTCCCGTCCTTGGCGGCCTTGCTCGGTAGGTCGAGCTTCATGCCGCGATGCTTCACCTGCGGGTTGTTGAACACCTGCTCAAGATTATTGATTGGCCCCGCCGGGACCTGCTGCGCTTCAAGCTTGTCCAGCAACTCATCGCGTTTCATGCGAGCAGTCAAAGCGGACAACTTGCCGACAAGTTCTTCGCGGTGCTTCAGCCGTCCAACATTGTCACTGTAGGCTGGATTTTGTCCGAGTTCTGGCGCGCCGAGGGCGTTGCAAAATTTTACGTACTGATTGTCGTTTCCGGTGGCGACGATCACATGCCCATCGGAAACCGGGAAAACCTGATAGGGCACGATGTTTGCGTGCGCATTGCCGATGCGCTTCGGCACATTGCCGGAGACGAGATAGTTCATGGCCTGGTTTGAGAGCACGCCAACAGTGGAATCGACGAGCGCAGTGTCGACATAACTGCCCTTGCCGGTTTTCTCACGTTGCGCCAGCGCAGCCAGGATGCCGATGACCGAATAGACGCCGGTGAAGATATCGGAGACCGGAATGCCGATACGAGTCGGCTCGCCATCCGCCATTCCGGTCAAGTCCATGATGCCGCCCATGCCCTGCGCCATCAGGTCGTAGCCCGCGCGTTTTGCGTACGGACCGTCCTGTCCAAAACCGGTCACCGAGCAATAGATCAAACGCGGGCATTCCGGCGCGAGATTTTTGTAGTCCAGTCCGAATTTCGCCAGCCCTCCGACCTTGAAGTTTTCGATCAGGACATCCGAGCGTGCAGCAAGCTTGCGTACGATGCGTCGGCCCTCATCGCTTTCGAAGTCCATTTCGATCGAGCGCTTGCCGCGATTTGTGGAATGAAAATAGGCCGACCCGATATGGTTACCATCTGCGCCTTCAACGAAAGGCGGACCCCATCCGCGGGTATCGTCGCCCGAGCCTTTACGCTCAACTTTAATGACATCGGCACCGAGATCGGCCAGCACCTGTCCGGCCCAGGGACCGGCAAGGATACGGGCAAGTTCAAGAACCCGGAGGCCCTCTAATGGCTTCGGCATTATTGGCTTTATCCTTCCGTTTCGTCGCATAGGTGCGGCAGAAAATCCGCTTGTTTGTGTGGCTTGGGCAACAAAATTTGTCTAGACTTGATGTAGGCGACGAATATCAGTGAGGTCCCCAGCACACTCACTGTGAATAAGGGTTACAAGGGAGGATTCCATGACTTTCAATAGACGCCGCATTCTCGTGGGGGCTATGGCCGCGCCGGCAGTGATCGCGAATGCGCGGCTGGCTTGGGCCGTGCCGAGCAAGATCTTGAAGATATCGCACCAGTTTCCCGGCGGTACCATCGACCAGGGTGACTTCCGCGACAGGCTGTGCCGCAAATTCGCTGCCGGTCTTGAGGCAAAAACCGGTGGTGAACTCGGTGCGCAAGTCTATCCGAATTCGTCAATGATGAAGACTGTCGCCCAATTTGCCGCGTTGCGCAAAGGTGTACTGGATCTCAGCCTCTATCCGATATCTTACGCCGGCGGTGAATTCGCCGAACTTAATATCGGCCTGATGCCGGGCCTGGTCAGTTCGTACAAGCAGGGTGCAGCCTGGAAGAGTTCTCCGGTCGGCCAGAAATTCAGTGCCTTCCTGGCCGAGAAAGGCGTCATCATCGTTGCCTGGATCTGGCAAGCCGGCGGCGTCGCCAGTCGTTCGGCGACAATTCTCAATCCGGAAGACTGCAAAGGATTGAAGATCCGTGGCGGCAGCCGCGAGATGGACATGGTGCTTCAGGCGGCAGGCGCCACCACGCTATCGATTCCGTCAAACGAGCTTTACGCAGCCATGCAGACTGGCGCCTGCGATGCGGGGATCACGTCTTCCACCAGCCTGATCTCCTTCCGCCTCGAAGAAATCGCCAAGAGCCTGACGACCGGCCGCGGCAAATCCTATTGGTACATGCTTGAGCCAGTGGTGATGTCCAAACAGGTGTTCGACGCGCTGCCAAAAGCGCAGCAAGACATAATCATGGCGCTTGGTCTCGAAGCCGAAACGTTCGGCACTCAGGAAGCAATTGCCGACGACAAGAAAGTGGCCGAAGTCTATGCCGCCAAAGGGGCCAAGATTGTCGACCTCGATGAAAAGATTGTCGACAAGTGGCGTGCAATCGCGCGTGATACGGCCTGGAAAGATTACGCGCAGAAGACAGCTCTATCGGCTGAATTGCTCAAGCTTGCCGAAGGCGTCCACGTTTCCTGACGGTGTAAGAGGCCAGCATCATGGTTCACGGCCTCGACACCGTCGGGACCGCAATCGAGGCGGTGTCCGTCAAAGAGGACACCGCCGGCTTTGAACGATTTGTCGCGCCGGTCAATTACGTTGTCACAATCATTTCGTCGATCGCGCTGGTCGTTGCGGCGTTCGTCCTCAGCTACAGCGTGGCCTCCCGCTATTTCTTTCATTTCTCAACCGACTGGCAGGACGAATTCTCGGTCTTTCTCATCGTGGGCGCCGTCTTCATGTCGGGCGCCGCGGTGCAGGCACGCCGTGGTCATGTGGCCATTGAAGCGTTTTCCGCCATGATGTCACCGCGAGCAAACCGCATCCGCCTGTTTCTCGTTGACGTCGCATCGCTCGCGTTTTGCGCTTTCTTTGCCTGGAAATCGTGGATCCTGCTGCATGAAGCGATCGTCGAAGGGTACCGCACCGGGTCGACCTGGCAGCCGCCCTTGTGGATTCCCTATTCACTGATGACGTGCGGCATGGTGTTGCTGAGCATTCAGCTCATTCTGCAAGTGGCTACCCATATTTCGCGCTGGAACAAGTCCGCATGAGCATCCTCTCGATCGGTCTTCTCTACGGTGGGTCGACCTTGCTCGTGATGTTTGCCGGTATGCCGATTGCGTTTGCACTCGGCGCGGTTGCGACGATTTTCATGATCGCGTTCATGCCCTCGTCGTCCGTCGATACGATTGCGCAGAACGTGTATGAGGAAATGGCCTCGATCACCCTGTTGTCGATTCCACTTTTCATTCTCAAAGGCGCGGCGATTGGCCGCTCGCGCGCGGGCCAGGACCTCTACGGCGCGTTGCACGCCTGGCTGCACAGGATTCCAGGCGGACTTGGTATTGCTAACGTTTTTGCCTGCGCCTTGTTTGCCGCGATGGCCGGCTCATCGCCGGCGACTTGTTCGGCTATTGGCTCGGCCGGCATCCCGCAAATGCGCAAGCACGGGTATTCCGGAGGGTTCGCGGCGGGAATTATCGCCGCCGGCGGCACACTTGGAATTCTGCTGCCGCCCTCGATCACAATGATTCTATATGCGGTTGCAGCGGAGCAATCGCTAGGACGGTTGTTTCTCGCGGCGATCGGGCCAGCTTTGCTCTTGGTTGCGCTTTTTACCGCATACGCGGTGTGGCGGTTCCGTTTGGAATACACTACTGCCAAGGTAGCGTACGAGAGTTCAGGTACCCATTCCGAGATTCTGCGTGTCGACAATTTGTCCATGCGGGAAAAATTCGCGCTGCTGCCGCGCGTCCTGCCGTTCATTATCTTGCTGACGGGCGTCATGATCGCGCTTTACGGCGGCTTCGCCACACCGTCCGAAACGGCGGGCCTCGGCGCAGTACTGGCGCTTGCCCTGATTGCAATCATTTACAGCGTCTGGACGCCACGCGACCTCGAACCGATCCTCGTATCGACGCTTCGCGAATCGACAATGCTGATGCTGATCATCGGCATGTCACTGCTCTATTCGTACGTGATGAGCTATCTACACATCAGTCAATCGACTGCGGAATGGATCGTGTCGCTGCATCTTTCACGTTGGGTCCTGCTGGTGACCATTCTGTTGATGGTAGTGGTGCTCGGATTCTTCTTACCGCCTGTCTCGATCATTTTGATGACTGCGCCAATCATCCTGCCACCTCTGCGAGCGGCGAATTTTGATCTGATCTGGTTCGGCGTCATTATGACGATCGTGATGGAAATGGGCCTTATTCATCCTCCCGTCGGCCTTAATATTTTCGTCATTAACAATATTGCGCCCGATATCCCCCTGAAGGACGTGATGTGGGGCGTACTACCTTTTGTTGGGCTGATGATTTTGGGCGTCGTGATATTGTGCTTGGCGCCCGGCATTGCCACATGGTTCCCGGACCTTGTCATGGGTCCCGGACATTAAAATGAACACCTCGTTTTTCGGCGAACTGCTGCAGACTATTTCCGAACGTGGCCGCGCCTTGCTGGCACGCGACCGGCGCGGGGAGGCGTCTGCCCGCTCCGAAAGCCTTGTCGAGCTCTGCGAATATCTTTTGTCCGGTCGGGGCGAGGCCTCCGGCGTTGCGCTTGCACGCGACATTCTCGCCCGTTATGCGGCGCTCACGACCGGGCCGCGCATCGCTTTTTTTGAGGGGCTCGCGCAGCGTTTCGGTACGGACCGGGCTCGCATGGATCAGGCCGTCGCCAACTGGCAGGCCGCTCCCTCGGATGCAACCGCTGCGGAAGTACATGCGGCCTCCGAGCCGCGTCGGCAGGAGCTATTCCGCAGGCTCAATCTCGCACCAGGCGGCACGGCTGCTCTGGTGCGCATGCGCGAACAACTCATGGATGCGCTTGACCATCGCCGCGATGATCTGGCCGCAGTCGACGACGATTTCATCCACCTGTTCTCGTCCTGGTTCAACCGCGGCTTCCTGGTGTTGCGTCACATAGATTGGTCGACACCTGCAATCGTGCTCGAAAAAATTATCCGCTACGAGGCTGTGCACGAGATCCGTGGCTGGGACGATCTGCGGCGGCGCATCGATCCGCCAGATCGCCGCTGCTATGCCTTCTTTCACCCAGCGTTGGTCGATGAGCCGTTGATCTTTGTCGAAGTCGCGCTTGAGCGCGAGATCCCCGGCGCCATCGCGCCCGTTCTTGCCAGCAGCCGCCAGCAATTCGTCGAGCCGGACAAAGTGCGCATCGCTGCGTTTTATTCGATCTCGAACTGCCAGCGCGGGCTTTCGGGTGTGTCGTTCGGAAACTTCCTGATCAAGCAGGTGGTGGAGGAAATCCGCCGTGAGCTGCCGAAGCTCACAACGTTCGTCACATTGTCACCGGTGCCGGGGTTCGCACGCTGGCTAGACCGGGAATTGAAGGCGGAAAATTCATCAGCCATCAGTGAGGGCGACCGCATTACATTCGAGTTGATGGAACGTCCGCATTGGTGGACCGACCCCGAAGTATTCAGCAAGCTGGAAGAGCCGTTGATGCGCGCGGCAGCGTGGTACTATTTGCGCGCGCGCAATGAACGCGGCATGCCGCTCGACGCGGTGGCGCGGTTTCATCTTGGGAACGGCGCCCGGTTGGAGCGGATCAATTGGCTTGCCGATACCTCGGAGCGCGCAATGGCGCAGGCACACGGGTTGATGGTGAACTATCTCTACGATCTCGATGACATCGAGAAGAACCACGAGGCCTACGCCGAGGGACGTACGGTCGTTGCCTCGAGTTCCGTGCAGCGTCTGTTGCGGCCGCCGCTCGAACTCGTTCCGATCGCGGGTTAGGACCGTCCGTACACCGGAACGATCGCGCCGCGCGTGACGCGATTGTCGGGTGAGGCGAGGAAAGCGACCGTCGCCGCTACCTCCTCGACCTTCGGCCAGGCAGAATGGTCGGCTTTCGGCATCGCCTTACGA
>DASSIJ010000327.1:0-12895 GCA_035692045.1 Pseudolabrys sp.
AAAGCTCGCCGCCAGCAACGCGATCAACAAGCAACAGGCCGATACCCAACGCGCCCTGGTCGCCCAAAACACCGCAATTGTGCAGGCCGATCAGGCGGCAATCGAGAATGCACAGGCCCTTCTCGGTTACACCACCATCACAGCTCCACTCGATGGCCGCACCGGGATCCGACAGGTCGACGAGGGCAATATCGTGCGTGCCGCCAGTTCACCGGCAATAGTGATGATCACCCAGCTCAAGCCGATCTCGGTACTGTTCAATCTGCCGCAACAGGATTTGCCACGGGTGAACGCGGCCTTCGGGAAAGGTGCGCTCGCGGTCGATGCGCTGCGTTCGGACAATGACGCAGTCATCGATCATGGCTTGCTCAAGGTCGTCGACAACCAGGTCGACCAGACCACCGGAACCGTGAAGCTGAAGGCGGAGTTCCCTAATACCGATTTGCAGCTCTGGCCTGGGCAATTCGTCAACGTTCGTCTGCTGATCGATACGCTCAAGCAGGTAGTCGTAATTCCGACCGGCGCAGTGCAACGCGGCCCGAATGGCACTTTTGTCTACATTGTAAAGGACGACAATACTGCGGCGGTGCGGCCGATCGTCGTGCAAAAACAAGATGAAACGCAAACCGTGGTCAAGAGCGGACTCGAGCCGAATGACCGCGTCGTCACGACCGGCTTTGTTCGTCTGACGGACGGCAGCAAAGTCTCGATCGGGAGCGCGGACGCAGCGACTCCGACACAGGGTGCACAGCCACGCGGTCAACGTCCCGACCGGCAAGGCGGCGAGCGGAGGCAGCGGGGCGCCGGTAATACGAGGCCTAACTCACAGCAATGAGCGTATCGTCGCCATTCATTCACCGGCCGATCGCCACTTCCCTTCTCGGCGTCGCGGTGATGCTGGGAGGATTCCTCGGCTATTGGTGGCTCCCGGTTTCCGCGCTGCCGCAGGTTGATTTTCCGACCATCCAGGTCACCACCCAACTGCCGGGTGCCAATCCCGATACGATCGCTGCGCTGGTGACGGCGCCGCTCGAGCGGCAATTCGGGCAGATTCCGGCTTTGCAGACCATGACCTCGTCGAGCTCCTTCGGCATCAGCCAGGTCACGCTGCAATTCGACCTCAATCGTGACATCGACGCGGCGGCGCAGGACGTGCAGTCAGCGATCAACGCCGCCGCCTCCACGCTGCCCCGCAACCTGCCCTACCCGCCACTTTATTCGAAAGTAAACCCGGCAGATGCGCCCGTCATCACCCTCGCGCTGACATCGCAAACCATCGATTTGCGCACGCTTAGCGACATGGCCGATACGATCATGGCGCCCCGGCTTTCCGAGGTGACAGGTGTCGGCCACGTCTCGGTGCAGGGTGGTATTCGGCCGGCAATCCGCATTCAGGCCGATCTGTCACGTCTTGCTGCATACGGCCTTGCACTAGAGGATCTGCGTACGGCCATCGTCGGCGCCAACGTTGCCGGACCGAAGGGCTCGCTCGATGGCGCGCATCAGTCCTACACCATCGCGGCAAACGACCAGATAACGGCCGTCCAGACTTACAAGGACATTGTCGTAGCGTTCCGTAACGGAGCGCCGGTCAAGGTCAGCGACGTCGCCGACGTAATCGACGGGCTTGAGAACACCAAAGTCGGCGCCTGGTACCGGGGGCAGCCGTCCATCGTCATCGATGTACAACGACAGCCCGGCGCCAATGTGATCGAGACCGTGCAGCGCATTCACGCCGAGTTGCCACGTCTGCGGCGCGCGATGCCGGCCGGTGCGAGCCTGACCGTCGTCAATGATCGCACCACGACAATCCGTGCTTCCATTCATGACGTTCAATTCACACTTGTGCTGAGCATCGCGTTAGTGGTGCTCGTCGTCTTGATTTTTCTGCGAACTATCCGCGCCACCATTATTGCGGGCGTTGCGCTGCCTCTGTCGCTGATCGCGACTTTCGGCGTGATGTGGTTCGCGGGGTTTTCGCTCGATAACCTGTCATTGATGGCGCTGACCATTGGCACCGGCTTCGTCGTCGACGATGCGATCGTCATGATCGAGAATATCGTCCGCCACATGGAGAACGGCGAAAGCGCGCTGGACGCTGCCTTGCGTGGCGCACGTGAAATCGGTTTCACGGTGATTTCGCTGACCCTCTCGCTGATCGCAGTGTTCATTCCCTTGTTGTTCATGACGGGTCTGGTCGGCCGCATGTTCCGCGAATTCGCGCTCACACTCACCATTGCCGTGGTGGCGTCCGCCGTCGTCTCGCTGACGCTCACGCCGATGATGTGCGCCCGGATCTTGCGGCACGTCGGGGACTCTGGCGGCGCGACTAACGCATTCACCGCTCGCTTTCACGAGCTGATCGACTGGACAATTGAAGCTTACCGGCGAAGCCTCGAATGGGTTCTGCAGCGACAGCGCGAAACGCTGATCCTCACGCTGGCGACACTCGTCGCCACCATCTTGCTCTATATCGTCATCCCCAAGGGCTTCTTACCCCTGCAGGACACCGGTTTGATCACCGCCGTGACGGAAGCCGGCACCGACGTTTCGTTCACAGAAATGCAGCGCCGCCAGCGTGTCGTGGAGGACGCGATCAGATCCGATCCCGATGTGACGGGCGTCGTGTCGGTTATCGGTGTCAGCCCGATCAATGCGACGCCAAATGCGGGCCGGCTCGCCATCACGCTCAGGCAGAGGGACGACCGAAAAGCGTCCGTCGAGGAGATCGTCGCGCGCCTCAAACGGGCGGTTGCCGAAATCCCCGGCATGACCGTCTATTTTCAGGCGACGCAAGACATCCAGATTTCAACACGGGCGAGTCGTGCGCAGTATCAATTCACGCTTATGTCTACTGATCGCGATGAAGTGGTTGAATGGGCCGATAAAGTCGTTCGCCGTTTGCGCGGTGATCCAGCGTTCCAGGAGGTCGCATCCGAGGCGCAGGAGGGCGGTCCCCGCGTGCAGGTTGACGTGGACCGCGAACAGGCGGGACGGCTCGGCGTCTCCATGCAGAGCGTGACCGATACGCTCAATGACGCTTTTAGCCAGCGTCAAATTTCGACAATTTATGGCCAAGCAAACCAATACCGCGTCATCCTGGAAGCGCAGCCCAGGTATCAACAGGATCCGAATGCGCTTAACAGAATTTACGTCACCGGGGCCAGTACCTCCACCGGCACCGCTGCCACGGTCGCTAATACCGCAACCGGCAACACCAATACGAACACAACAGCCACGCCCAATGCCGTTACCAGCAGCAATCAAGTGCCGCTTTCCGCTTTTGCACGCTTCGTGCCCACATCAGCCCCGCTCGCCATAGCGCATCAGGAGCAGTTCCCATCGGTCACTATCAGCTTCGATCTCGCGCCCGGTTACGCTCTGTCTGATGCAGTCAAGGTTATCCGTTCGGTCGAACAGGAAATCGGCATGCCGTCCTCGGTGACCGGCAATTATTCCGGCGATGCCTCCGAATTCGCAAAATCGCTTGCCGGCGAGCCGTGGCTGATTCTCGCGGCGATCATCGCGATCTACATCGTGCTCGGGGTGCTGTACGAAAGCTTTATCCATCCGCTCACAATTCTGTCCACCCTGCCCTCGGCCGGCGTGGGCGCCCTGCTGGCCTTGATGCTGTTCGGCTATGACTTATCGGTGATCGCGCTGATCGGCATCGTCTTGCTGATGGGCATTGTGAAGAAGAACGCCATCTTGATGATCGACTTCGCGATCGAGGCCGAACGGCATCAGGGTCTCTCGCCTGAGGAATCGATTGTGAAGGCGGCTTTGCTGCGCTTTCGGCCGATCATGATGACGACACTGGCCGCCTTGTTCGGCGCGCTGCCGCTGGCACTTGAGGGCGGCACCGGCTCGGAACTGCGCAACCCGCTCGGCATCACAATCATCGGCGGACTGCTGCTCTCGCAGTTGCTCACGCTTTACACCACTCCGGTGATCTATCTTTACATGGAGCGCCTCCGCGCACGTCTGGCGCCCGCCGTAACACCTGCCGTACCGCCCGCACGGCCGCGCCCGGCTCGGGGTCGCCCGTGAATTTCTCCTCTCCATTCATCCGTCGGCCAATCGGCACCACGCTGCTGGCCATTGGTTTGTTCCTCGTTGGCGCCGTGGCCTATACACTCCTGCCGGTTGCGAGCCTGCCGAGCGTCGAATTTCCGACTATCAATATCACCGCCAACTTGCCTGGCGCCGACCCCAACATCATGGCGGCAACGGTCGCAGCCCCACTGGAGCGGCGGGTGGGTGAGATTGCCGGCGTCACCGAGCTCACCTCGGTCACTTCCCTGGGTCAATCCCGTATCACTGTACAATTCGACTTGAGCCGCAGCATTGAAGGTGCTGCCCGCGACGTGCAGGCGGCACTCAATGCCGCGCTCAGCGACTTGCCGACCGACATGCCGCAGCTCCCAACATTCCGCAAAGCCAATCCTTCGGCGGCACCGATCCTGATCCTGGCACTCACATCCAAGACCATGCAGCCGAGTGCGATCTACGACGCCGCCGATAGCGTGATCGCCCAGCGTTTATCGCAGGTCGCCGGCGTCGCCGATGTCACGGTCGCCGGTTCGGAACAGCCGGCTATCCGCGTGCGCGTGGACCCCGCGCGACTGTCGGCGATGGGATTGGCCATGGAAGACGTGCGCACGGCTATTTCCAATTCCAACGCTGCCGGCCCTATCGGTGCTTTCGACGGTGACAAGCGGGCAACGACGATTGGCATCAACGATCAGCTCCGGGACGCCAGTGAATACGACACTCTGGTGGTGAAAACCGTGAATGGAACGGTGATCCGCCTTTCGGACATTGCCACCATCCGCCCGAGCGTTCGCAACAGCAAGGCGGCGGGTTGGTTCAACAATGATCCCTCGGTCCTGCTAATCATCACCAAGCAAGGCGACGCCAACGTCATCGACACGGTCGATCGCATCTTTGAGCTGCTGCCCGAGCTTCGGCAATGGGTCCCCGCGGGCCTCGACATTTCTGTGTTGACCGACCGCACCCAGACCATTCGAGCCAGCGTCCACGATATGCAACTCACGCTCGCCGCTACCATCGGGCTGGTGATGCTGGTGGTGTTTCTCTTCCTGCGCCGGTTAGCGCCGACCGCAGCGGCCGGCGTCACGGTGCCGCTGGCCCTCTCTGGCACCTGCGCAGCGATGTGGGCAGCCGGCTTTTCCATCGACAACCTGTCGCTGATGGCATTGGCCGTGAGCGTTGGGTTCGTTGTGGACGACGCCATCGTGATGATCGAAAACGCCTTCCGTTATCTTGAGCGTGGCGCGTCTCCTTTGCGCGCCACGCTCAAGGGCGCAAAGCAAATCGGCTTCACCGTTGTGTCGATTTCGGTGTCGCTCATCGCCGCCTTTATTCCCTTGCTGTTCATGGGCGGAATCGTCGGACGGCTGTTCCGTGAGTTTTCAGTGACGCTCGCCTTTGCGATTGCCATTTCTACGGTGGTTTCGCTGTCCGTGACGCCGATGATATGCGCCTACTTCGTGCGTCGGCCGCCGAGCCGTGACGCGACATGGCTCGACCGTCGGGTCGAGGGCCTTCTGTCGCGCGTGATCAGTTTCTACGACCGCACACTGTCTTTCGCACTCGAGCACCGAGCGCTCATGCTCATCGTCTTCCTGGCAACGATCGCGCTCACCATTGGGCTCTATATCAAGGTGCCCAAAGGCTATTTCCCGCAGGATGACACCGGCCTGATCTTCGGCGGGACTGAAGCCTCGACTGACATCTCTTTCGGGGCGATGGAGCAGTTGCAACGAAAAGCGATGGACGTTGTGCTGGCCGATCCGGCAGTCGCAGGTCTCGGATCATCAGTCGGCCCCTCGCCGTTCAACGCTTCAGTAAACCGCGGGCGACTGTTCATCAGTCTCAAGCCACTCAGTCAGCGCGGCAATCTCACAACTCTCCAGGTCGTGGGGCGTCTACGCAACAAGCTCAACCAGATCCCGGGCATTCGCGTATTCATGTTTCCGGCACAGGATCTGCGAGCCGGCGGACGGCAGAGTGATTCGCAATATCAGTTTACCCTGTGGAGCTCCGACATCGACGAACTGCAAAAATGGGTGCCGCGCGTGCTCGATCGCGTGAAACAGCTGCCGGGGATCGTGGACGTCACTACTGACCGAGAGCAAGGCGGCCTCCAGGCCAATATCAATATCGACCGGGCGGCGGCCGCGCGTTTCGGTGTGCGCGTGCAGGATATCGACAACGCGCTTAATAACGCGTTTTCGCAGCGCCAGATCTCGACCATCTATGGCCCGCGCAACCAGTATCGCGTGATTTTGGAAGTCGACCCCTCTTATCAGCGCGATCCGACCGACCTTTCCCGTGTCTACGTCCCCGGCAATGGTGACGCCCAGGTGCCGCTATCGGCGGTCACGCAAACGGAACGTGGCATCGCGCCCCTTGTCGTCAATCATCAAGGGCAGTTTCCGTCAGTGACCATCACCTACAATCTGGCGCCCAACACCTCGATCGAAGACGCCACCGGCGCGCTCGAGCGGGCCGTCGCCGAAATGCACATTCCCGACATCATCCATGCGGATTTCGCCGGCGATGTGCAGGCGTTCAAGCAGGCGGTCGGTGCACAACCGCTGTTGCTGCTGGCTGCACTCATCGCGGTCTATATTGTGCTCGGCATCCTGTATGAAAGCCTCGTACATCCGCTCACCATCATATCGACGCTACCCTCGGCGGGTTTGGGCGCATTGCTCGCGCTGCAAGTGTCAGGCACCGAACTATCGGTGATCGCATTTATCGGCATCATCCTTCTGATCGGCATCGTGAAGAAGAACGGCATCATGATGGTGGATTTCGCCCTCGACGGTGAAAGGCGGCTGGGACTGTCGCCGCAACGTGCCATTCACGATGCTTGCCTCGCCAGATTCCGGCCGATCCTTATGACCACACTTTCCGCCATGCTCGGCGCGCTGCCGCTCGTGATTGCCATCGGACCGGGTTCGGAGCTGCGGCGGCCACTCGGCATCACTATTATCGGCGGGCTTTTGGTATCGCAGGTGCTTACGCTCTACACGACACCGGTGATTTACCTGCTGCTCGATCGGCTGCACCGCAAGCTTGGCGGTGCGAACTTTACCCTCATTCGTCGCCGCGGCCCGCCGCTGCAACCGGCCGAGTAGAATTAAACCCCCAAATACCGGTGCTGCACGTCAGGCGCTGCGGCAAGCTCCTGAGATGAGCCTTTCCACACCACGCGCCCGCGTTCGATCAGGAAATGCCGGTCCGCGACGCGCAATAGTGCGCCAACATTCTTGTCGATCACCAGGACCGACAGGCCTGATTCCTTCAGGCTGGCAAGGCAGCGCCAGATTTCGGCACGGATCAGAGGTGCCAGACCTTCGGTCGCCTCGTCGAGGATGAGCAGACGCGGATTGGTCATCAGTGCTCGGCCAATTGCGAGCATTTGCTGCTCGCCGCCTGAGAGTTGATTGCCCATGCTGTCACCGCGCTCGGCGAGCCGCGGGAATAGTTCGTATATTTTTGCGAGCGTCCAACCTTCGCCATTTCGCTTGACGGCGGTCGCCAGCAGATTCTCGCGCACCGAAAGGTTCGGGAAGATCTGGCGTCCTTCCGGCACGAGGCCGATCCCCCGCTGCGCCACCTTGTATGATGGCAGGCTTCTGATCTCTTCGCCCATGAAACGAATGGCCCCGGCCCGTGCGGGCGTAAGTCCCATGATGGAGCGCACCGTCGTGGTCTTGCCCATGCCGTTGCGTCCCATCAACGTCACCATTTCGCCGGGGGCGATGACGAGCGAGACGCCGAACAGAACCTGGCTGAGGCCGTAGCAGGTTTCGACGCCGTCCAGCGCGAGCACGGGTTCAGCCATGCACGGCCTCCTGCTCGCCGAGATAGGCGTCGCGGACCTGGGCATTGCTGCGGATGTCTTCAGGCCGGCCGGAAGCAATCATCCGGCCATAGACCAGGACCGTGATGCGGTCGGCAAGCGCGAAAACAGCCTCCATGTCATGCTCGACCAGCAGGATCGTCAGCTCTTTCTTGAGTTCGCGCAGCGTGGCAACCATGCGCGCGGATTCCTCAGGTCCGAGGCCCGCCATTGGTTCGTCAAGCAGCAACATGCGCGGTTTGGACGCGAGCGCCATCGCAAGCTCAAGTTGCCGATGCTCGCCATGGCTGAGTGCGGATGCCGGAAGGTCCGCGCGCTCCTTTAAGCCCACACGCGCGAGAGCCGCGCGCGCTGGATCGCGCAGCTCCGGTTCACGCCGCGCATTGCGCCAGAAATGAAAAGAATGGCCAGCGCGCGCCTGCACCGCCAGGGCCACGTTGTCGAGGACGCTCAAATCGAGAAAGAGCGACGTGATCTGAAACGAGCGCGCCAGTCCGAGCGCGCTGCGGGCATGCATGGGTACCGCAGTGATATCGCCGCCCGCGAAATTGATGCGCCCGGAGTCGGGCCTGAGCTGGCCGCTGAGTTGCGCGATCAGCGTTGTCTTTCCCGCTCCGTTAGGCCCGATCACGGCATGCAATTCACCCTCGGGGATACTAAAAGTGAGATCGTCAGTAGCAGTGATGCCCCCAAAACGCTTCGAAAGATTCTCCACGCCGAGCAAATCAGTCATGGTGAACCTTTTGGTGCATCTTGCCGAGAAGGCCATCAATGCCGCCGCGCGCGAACAGCACCACGAGCAACAGGAGCGGTCCGAGGATGATTTGCCAATATTCGGTGATACCGGAAAGCACCTCTTCCAGCACCAGCAGCGCCACCGCGCCGAACAAAGGGCCGAACGTCGAGCCCATGCCGCCGAGCACGACCATGATGATGAGATCGCCGGACCGCGTCCAATACATCATCCCGGGGCTGACGAAATCGGTGTGATTGGCGAGCAATGCGCCGGAGAGGCCGCAGAGCGTGCCGGCAATGACGAAGCAGGTGAGTTTATAACGATAGGTTGGGAAACCGATGGCGCGCATGCGTGTATCGTTCGACCGGGCGCCCTGAACCGCCAGTCCGAAGCGGGAATTCACGATGCGCCAGACGAGGTATATCGACGCAAAAAGCAGCGCGAGACAAAGGTAATAGAATTGCATCTTGTTCGACAGATTCAGCGGTGGGAAGAATTGGCTACGCTTCTCGATAGTCAGACCATCGTCGCCGCCATAGCGGGCAAGTCCTGCAACGATGTAATAGGCCATTTGCGCAAACGCCAAAGTGATCATGATGAAATAGACGCCGCGCGTGCGCAGACTGAGCGCGCCGATCACCAGCGCGAACAGCGCGGAGACCAGGAGTGCTACCGGCCATTGAACGAAACCGCTGGTGACGCCTTCGAAGGCGAGAATTCCGACGGAATAGCCGCCAATACCGAGATAGGCGGCGTGACCGAAGCTCATCATCCCGCCATAACCGAGGATCAGGTTGAGGCTCACGGCTGCGAGGCCCAGGATCACGATGCGGGTAAACAGCGTGAGCAGAAAGCGGCTGCCGGTGAATTCGACGTAGACCGGAAGCAGCACCAGCGCGAGTAGCAACAATATGACAACAACTGCGCGTAGATTGAGCGTCCACGTCATTTGCTGCTCGCCGGAAACAGGCCTTCCGGCCGGATCACCAGGACGATCGCCATCAGCAGATAAATCAGCATGGAGGAGAGAGCCGGCGCAGCCGTCGCCGCCGTTTCCTTGGAGAAGGCGAGCCGCAGCAGATCGGTGAAATAGGCGCGCCCGAGCGTGTCGATAAACCCGACCAGAATGGCAGCGACGAACGCGCCGCGGATCGAGCCGATGCCGCCGATAACGGTGATGACGAAGGCGAGGATGAGGATGTTCTCGCCCATGCCGATCTGGACGGTCAAGATCGGCGCCTGCATCAGTCCGGCAAGGCCCGCGAGCGCGGCGCCAAGACCGAATACCAGCGTGAACAGCAGTTTGATGTTGACCCCAAGCGCGCCGATCATTTCGCGGTTCGATGCACCGGCGCGAATGAGCATGCCGAGACGCGTGCGCATGACGAGGACATAAAGAAACGCCGCAACCGCAAGCGACACCACGATAATGGAGAGCTTGTACGCGGAGTAATCGACGCCCGGCAGGATGCGAACTGAAGTATTGAGCCATGACGGCAACGGCAGGCTCATGCCGCCCGCGCCCCAGATCAGCCGCACCAGCTCATCGAAAAACAGGATGAGCCCGAAGGTCGCGAGGACATGATCGAGATGGTCGCGTCCGTAGAGCCGCCGCATGGCGATCACTTCCACCGCCATTCCGACGAGCAGCGTGGCGGCAAGCGCGAGCACGGCGCCGAGCACGAAGCTGCCGGTCCAGACCGTAAACGTTGCGGCAAAATAGGCGCCGAGCATGTAGAGCGAGCCATGCGCCAGGTTCACCAAATCCATGATGCCAAAGACGAGTGTCAGTCCCGCCGCCAGCAGGAACAGCAGCAGGCCGAATTGAAGCCCGTTCAGGCATTGCTCGATGAAAAGCGTCATAACACGCCGGTCGCGGATATTGGCAGGCCGATAAGCAAACGGCGGCAGCGTTCAATGCGCCGCCGCCGTCACGCGTCAGCGCAGGATCACTTCATATGGCATTGAGTGGCGAAACGATCCTGGTTGTCCTCCACGATCGTCGCGACCGTCTTGAGCACGTAGTTGCCGTCTTGATCCTTCACCGGCTCCTGCAAATAGAAGTTCTGGATCGGGATGTGGTTGGTATTGAATTTGAATTTTCCCCGCACCGATTTGAAATCGGCCTTCTCCAGGGCTTTCTGCACCGCTACCTTGTCGGAAAGGTTGCCCTTGGTCGCGGCAACCGCCGATGCGACCAGGTTTGCAGCGTCATAGGTCTGCGCTCCATAGAACGACGGACGCAGTCCCGGGTACTTCTTGAGGTAGTCGGCAACGAACTTCTTATTCGCTTCGTTCGGCAGGTCGTTCACCCATTCCTGCGCACCCGGTACGCCAAGCGCGAGATCTTTCTGCAACGGTAGCGAAAGTTCATCGATGGTGAACGCGGTGTAGAGCGGAATCTGACCCTTGAGACCGGACTGTGCGTACTGGGTCAAGAACTGCACGCCCGCCTTGCCCGGATAAAACACAAAGATCGCGTCCGGCTTTTCCGCCTTGGCTTTCGCGAGCTCCGCGGAGAAGTCGAGTTGGTCGGGCCACTTGGTCAGTTCCTGCCCGACAATCTTGCCTTTGAACGTCGACGCCACGCCGCCCAGCATATCCTTGCCCGCCGCATAGTTCGGGCCGATCAGAAATGCGGTCTTGACGCCTTTCTGGTTCATGTAGTGGCCCATGGCCTGCGGCGTCTGGTCGTTCTGCCACGAAGTCGAGAAGATGTACGGCGAGCACTGTTCGCCGGCGATCTGGTGCGGGCCGGCATTCGAGGTGATCAGGAAGGTCTTGGAGTCGACGGCGGACTTCATCGAGGCCAGCAGTACGTTCGACCAGATATAGCCGACGATGAAATCGACCTTGTCCGACTCGATCAGTTTGTCGGTTTTCTGCTTGCCGACTTCCGGCTTGAATCCGTCGTCCTCATAAATCACCTCGACCGGCAGGCCGCCCATCTTGCGGCCCATATGGTCGAGCGCGAGCTCGAACGAATTGCGCATATCGTTGCCAATGACGGCAACCGGGCCACTGAATGTGCTGATGAAACCGATCTTTATGGATTTTTGCTGAGCCGAAGCGGGGCCCGCTGCGAGCAGCAGAGCGGCGCTTGCGGCCAAGAGTACGTTACGCATGTGATCCTCCCAGGGGCCTTGAGGCCCTATTCCTTCTTCATAGTCTAATGTACCGGCAGATACGCCAAAAGGTCCACCGTTGCCGCAGCGAACTATATTTCTGGCAGCGCACAGCGCGGTAAAATTCGATATCCAAGCTATTTCCGGCTCGCCGGCCATGCAGCAGCGGCCATTGACCGACGCAGCGCCCCCCCGGCAGTCTACAGGCACGGGCACCGGACCTTGGGCCCACTGACAGGACGTTCAACCTTTGTCGAAGGCGCTCGAAAAAGCCTATGACGGCATCATCATCGGCGCCGGTCACCACGGGCTGATCCTCGGCAGCTATCTTGCCCGCGCCGGCCTCGACATTTTGCTGGTGGAGCGGCGTCTCGCCTATGGCGGCGGATTGTGCACACGAGAAGTGACGCTGCCCGGCTTCTATCACAATCTGCACTCGATCAATCATTTCCATATCAGCGAAACGCCGTGGTTCAAGGATCTAAACCTGGGCGCACGCGTGACTTACATCACGCCGCGATATGAATTCGGCCAGGCGCATCGGGATGGTTCCGCGCTGGTGCTTGGCCGCGATCTGGAGGAATCGGTCGCCAATATTGCGCGCTTCTCGAAAAAAGATGCCGCGACGTTCCGTGAATGGAACCGCAAGGCGGAGAAAATCACCGCGCAGATTTTCCTGCCCGAACGCTACGCGGAACCATTGTCAAAGGAAGAGCGCGAATCGCTGCTGTCGCGTACGGCGCTTGGCCGCGAATTCCTGGAAGTTTCCAACCGTCAGCCGCTCGATGTCGTTCGCGAACTGTTCGAGAACGAGCACGTACGCCTCTTGTTTCTGTTCAAGGTTTCCCTCTTCGGGACCTGGCTCGTCGATACGCTGTCGAAGTCGTCACCGATGGGCTCCGTGATCCGCGCTTTCGATCTCGAAAGCGGCTACCAGATCTGCCAGGGCGGCTCATTCAATCTGGCGCGCGGCTTGATGGAGGCCTTCATCGCCGCCGGCGGCACTTTCCAGCCGCAGGTCAATATCGACCACATCGTCATCGAGAATGGCCGCGCCACCGGGATTGAATTGGCCGACGGCCGTACTGTGCGCGCCAGACAGTTCATCGCTTCCACCCTCGACGTGCACCAGACATT
>DASSIJ010000328.1:0-8740 GCA_035692045.1 Pseudolabrys sp.
GATCCAGGCGAAGGGAATTTCGCCCGATATCGAAGTTCTTCAGGACGTGCCGGATGAGCTCAAGTCAAAGACTGATACCAAAGGTGAGGCATCGTTGCGCGGCCACCTGAAGGGCGACGAGGGCAAAGAGCAAACCGGTTCGCAGTCCTATATCCCGCCGGAGGCCAAGAACGACAAGGCGCTCAACATGGCGCTCGATCTCCTGCGCGGGACACAGGTCAATTCGGCCTTCCCGCCGAATTCCAAGACACCGGTCCCGAACTGACCGCAAGCAAGGTTGAGTGACGTCACGGGGCGGCCGAAAGGCCGCCCCATTCATTTTTGCCCGGCCCCGCGAGGGCTGATTTCTTTGCCTTTCGCGACATGGCCTATGGTGGAAACGACGCGTGCTAGACTCGCGCAATGATTCGCGAGGATTTTGCGCCGTGGCAGACGACCTGAACGCGCCCCTCGGCCAGCACAAGCGAAAACGGCTGCTGAACCTGCCCGTCTCCGCGCCTCAATTGCTGGCCGGCGCGCTCGGCCTGTCGGGGGTCGTCGTGGTCGCGTGGGCGGCCCTCGTTAACGATCCGCTGGGCGGCGAGCCGACGGCCGTTGTGGCAACGAAGGCGCCGCCTTCAACCCAGACCGCACGCGATGGCGATCGTGACGGCAAGCAGCATGCCCGCCACGATGGCGAGGCGGGTTCGGCGCCAAATGCTGCTGCGGCGACTGCAAAGGCTGTCGAAGCGCCACCACCTGGTTCCAGGACAGTCACGATCATCGACGGCTCCAGCGGAGCGAGGCAGCAATTCACTATTCCCGGCAACTCCGATGGCGCGCCAAAACCGTTGCTCGATCCAAAGCTGGTCGAGGCGACGCGCCATGGTGCCATTCCAAAAATCGGGCCTGATGGCGTACGTCCCTCTGCCCGCTATGCGCGCCCGCGCGACCTGCCGGCGAACAAGAAAGATTCTCCACTCATTTCCATTGTGATCGGCGGACTTGGCATCGGTGCCTCGGGCACCGCCGACGCATTTGCGAAGCTGCCCGCGACAGTAACTTTTGCGCTTGCGCCCTACGGTACAGATCTCGAAAAACTGGCCGAGCGCGCCCGGGCGGACCAGCACGAGCTGTTGCTCCAGATCCCAATGGAACCGTTCGACTATCCGGACAACGATCCCGGTCCGCAGACTCTGCTGACGTCGCTGACATCGGAACAGAATACCGACCGGTTGCATTGGCTGATGAGCCGCTTTCAGGGCTATGTGGGACTGATGAGCTACATGGGCGCGCGCTTCACCGCCTCCGAACAAGGATTAGCACCCGTGTTGCGCGACGCGGCCCAGCGCGGCCTTATCTATGTGGACGACGGTTCTTCCTCGCGCAGTATCGCCGGCCAGCTTGCCGGCGCGCATAACCTGCCATTTGCGAGGACAGATATTGTGCTCGACACAGTGCCGACGCCGATTGAGATCGACCGAGCGCTTGCGCGCCTTGAGATGAAGGCGCGTGACAGCGGTGTTGCGGTGGGATTTGCGACCGCACAGCCAGCGACAATCGCACGGATTGCCGACTGGGCGAAGAAAGTCGAAGCCCGCGGCATATTCCTGGTTCCCATTACAATGGTGGCGATCAAGGCGAAGTCGTCGTAACGTCATTTCAGGTCGCGAGACTTCGCGTCTGAATGACGGAGTGCTGATGCCTCCCCACGAATCGTTACCCTATCGGCCTTGCGCCGGCATGATGGTGTTCAATCGTGCCGGACTCGTTTTCATCGGGCGGCGAACGGACGGCCCCGAACACGTCGATGCGACGCACGTGTGGCAGATGCCGCAGGGCGGCATCGATGAAGACGAAGATCCGTACAAGGCGGCGCTGCGCGAGCTGCACGAAGAAACCAATATCCGCTCGGTGAAAAAGCTCGGCGAGATCGGCGAGTGGCTCACCTACGATCTTCCGAGCGGTGTCGCGAAGCAGGCATGGGGCGGCAAATATCGCGGGCAGAAACAGAAATGGTATGCGTTGCGCTTTACGGGAAATGATGGCGAAATCGATATTGCTCATCCGGGCGGCGGGCATAAACCCGAATTTGTCGAGTGGCGCTGGGTAGAGGCCAGCGAATTGCCGGATCTGGTAGTGCCGTTCAAGCGCCTCACCTACGAACGTGTCGTGAAGGAATTCGGCAAGTTTTCCAAATCATAATCGTTTTTGCCCGCGAAGGCGGGCAATCCAGCACAGGTAATCGCGTCAGGTAAAGTTGCGGCTGGCCCGCGCTGCACGCCCCGCCCGCGGGGCATGACGCCGGGCCATCAATGCATCGCCGTGCCGGTAAGATGGCGGTCGACTTCCTTGAAATGGTCGAGCCGTGTAATCAGCCTGTCCAACTCGGAGCCGGGCTCGGTCTTGGCAATGCGGCTTTCGAGTTCGCTGACGCGCGCGCCGATCTCGCCACGATCAATGTCTTCCACCGCCTCGGCCACATCGGCCAGCACAGTCAGACCGTCGGTAGACACCTCGGCAAAGCCGCCAAGCACAACAATTTTCTGTTGGCCGCCGGCCGCATGCACCGTCAGAATTCCAGGACGCAGAGTCGTGACCATGGGCGCATGTTCGGCGAGCACGCCAAAGTCGCCCTCAGCGCCGGGTACGTCCACCTGCTCCACTTCACCCGAGAACAACAGCTTTTCGGGCGACACCAGTTCGAAATGGAAATTAGCCATTTACTTAATCCCTGCGCTTGCCGACTGCGAAACCCACGGCCAGTCCGATGACGCCGCCAATCGCTGCCAGGATCGCGATGTGCTGCACCTGGCTGCTGGTGAGAGGCCCGCCGCCACGCGCTCGTTCATCGCTGCGGACCTCAAGGCTCAATGGTCCCAACTTGATCTCGGTCGTTTCGGGGCGCGTCATGTAACCGGAAAGACCGCCAATCACCAACCCGATCAGCAAAAACGCAACCAGGTTGGAGCGCCCCTGCATTGTTTCTAGGCCGCTTCTGCCGCGAGCTTCTTGCCCTTCTCGACGGCCTCGTCGATGGAGCCGACCATGTAGAAGGCAGCCTCCGGCAGGTTGTCATACTTGCCGTCGCAAAGGCCTTTGAAGCCCTTGATGGTGTCCTGCAGATCGACCAGCTTTCCGGGCGAGCCGGTAAACACTTCGGCCACGTGGAACGGCTGCGACAGGAAGCGCTCGATCTTGCGCGCACGGGCGACCGCCAGCTTGTCCTCCTCCGACAGTTCGTCCATGCCCAAGATCGCGATGATGTCCTGCAGTGCCTTGTAACGCTGCAGAATCTGCTGCACCTGCCGGGCCACCGCGTAATGTTCCTCGCCGACGATCAGCGGCGACAGCATGCGCGATGTGGAATCGAGCGGATCCACCGCCGGATAAATTCCCTTGGCGGCGATATCGCGCGACAGCACCGTGGTGGCGTCAAGATGCGCGAACGAAGTTGCTGGCGCCGGATCGGTCAGGTCGTCGGCGGGCACATAGATCGCCTGCACGGACGTGACCGAGCCCTTGGTGGTGGTGGTAATGCGCTCCTGCAGCGCGCCCATGTCGGTAGCGAGCGTTGGTTGATAGCCCACCGCCGAAGGGATGCGGCCGAGAAGCGCCGACACTTCCGAACCGGCCTGGGTGAAGCGGAAGATGTTGTCCACGAAGAACAGCACGTCCTGGCCCTGATCGCGGAAATACTCGGCAACTGTGAGGCCCGAGAGCCCGACACGAGCGCGCGCACCCGGCGGCTCGTTCATCTGGCCGTACACCAGCGCACATTTTGAGCCCTCGACCGAGCCCTTGTGCGGGTCCTTGTTCACACCCGATTCGATCATCTCATGATAAAGATCATTACCTTCGCGCGTGCGTTCGCCGACACCGGCAAACACCGAATAGCCGCCGTGCGCCTTGGCGACGTTGTTGATCAATTCCATGATCAACACAGTCTTGCCGACGCCGGCACCACCGAACAGGCCGATCTTGCCGCCCTTGGCGTAAGGCGCGAGGAGGTCCACCACCTTGATGCCGGTGATGAGAATCTGCGCTTCGGTCGATTGATCGGTATAGGCGGGCGCATCCTGATGAATTGCACGCCTGGTCTCACCTTTGACCGGTCCGGCTTCATCGACCGGATCACCGATCACGTTGATGATGCGGCCGAGCAGTCCGGGTCCGACCGGCACTGAAATCGGCGCACCGGTGTCGGTCACCTCTTGCCCACGGACCAGACCTTCCGAGGAATCCATGGCGACGGTACGCACCGTCGACTCTCCGAGATGTTGCGCGACTTCGAGCACAAGGCGGTTGCCGCCGTTGGTCGTCTCGAGTGCGTTCAAGATCGCCGGCAGGTGCGTTTCGAACTGCACGTCGACGACGGCGCCGATGACCTGGGTGATTTTTCCGACTGCGTTGGGTGTGGCCATTTCGTCCTCGTTACGGAATTAAAGCGCCTCGGCGCCGGAGATGATCTCGATCAGCTCCTTGGTGATCATCGCCTGGCGGGTGCGGTTATACGTGAGTGTCTGCTTGCGGATCATTTCGCCGGCGTTACGGGTGGCATTGTCCATCGCACTCATGCGCGCGCCTTGTTCGGATGCGGCATTTTCGAGGAGCGCGCGGAATACCTGGACCGACAGGTTGCGCGGCAGCAGCTCGGCAAGGATTACTTCCTCTTCCGGCTCATATTCGTAGGACGCAGCGGGGCCCGTCTCTGTATCCGTTTCGAAGACCGGTGGAATGATCTGCTGCCCCGTCGGAACCTGCGCAACCACCGACTTGAAGCGCGAGAAAAACAACGTCGCGACATCGAAAGCGCCCTCGTCGAACAGCGCAACGATCTTCCCGGCGATCATGTCCGCCTGCTCGTACCCGATCGTACGCACGCCGCGTAACTCGATCGTCTCGATAATCAACTTGCTGTAGAGGCGGCGCAGTTGCTCATAACCCTTCCGGCCGACGCAGAGGATCTTCACTTCTTTGCCGTCGGTTATCAGCGCATTGGCTCTATCGCGGGCGAGCCGCACAATCGACGAATTGAACGGCCCGCATAGTCCACGCTCGGCGGTGCAAACCACCAGTAGATGCACTTTGTCGCTGCCGGTGCCAGCCAGCAACCTGGGCGCCGAATCGCTGCCGGCAACGGCGGAAGCAATCGAAGCCAACACGTTGCTCATACGCTCTGCGTACGGGCGCGCGGCTTCCGCCGCCGCCTGGGCGCGACGCAGCTTGGAAGCCGCAACCATTTGCATGGCCTTGGTAATTTTCTGCGTCGCCTTGGTGGCGGCGATGCGGACACGCATATCCTTGAGGCTGGCCATTCTTCAGTCGCTCTTAATAAAACCGTCGGTTTTCTGCCGTCGTCATCAGGTGAACGTCCTGGCATAGCCGTCGACGAGGGCCTTCAGCTTGCCGGCATCGGCATCCGAAAGGTCGCCGCTCTTGCCAATGCTGTCGAGCAAATCGGTGTGCTTGGTGCGCAGCAGCGTCAGCAGCCCGCTTTCGAAGGCGCGCACGCGGTCCACCGGCATCGGATCGAGATAGCCGTTGACGCCCGCGTAGACCACGCAGACCTGTTCCTGCATCTTGAGTGGCGAGAACTGCGGCTGCTTGAGAAGCTCGGTCAGGCGCGCGCCGCGGTTGAGCAGGCGTTGGGTCGTGGCATCGAGATCGGAGCCAAATTGCGCGAAAGCAGCCATTTCGCGGTATTGCGCGAGCTCACCTTTGATGCGACCGGCGACCTTCTTCATCGCCTTGGTCTGTGCGGCGGAGCCGACGCGCGACACCGAGAGACCCACGTTCACCGCCGGACGAATGCCTTGATAGAACAGGTCGGTCTCCAGGAAGATTTGGCCGTCCGTAATCGAAATCACGTTGGTCGGAATGTAGGCCGACACGTCATTGGCCTGGGTTTCGATGATCGGCAGCGCGGTCAGAGAGCCGGCCTTGTTCTCATCGTTCATTTTGGCGGCGCGCTCGAGCAGGCGCGAGTGCAGGTAGAACACATCGCCCGGATAAGCTTCGCGGCCGGGCGGTCGGCGTAGCAACAGCGACATCTGGCGATAGGCGACAGCCTGCTTGGATAAGTCGTCATAAATGATGACGGCATGCATGCCGTTGTCCCGGAAATATTCCCCCATGGTGCAGCCGCTGAACGGCGCCAGGTATTGCATCGGCGCCGGATCGGAAGCAGTGGCGGCGACAATAATGGAATAGTCGAGTGCGCCCTGCTCCTCGAGCACCTTCACGAATTGGGCGACGGTAGAGCGCTTCTGCCCAACGGCGACATAGACGCAGTAGAGCTTGATTTTTTCATCCGGCTGCGCGTTGAGCGGTTTCTGATTGAGGATGGTGTCGAGCGCGATCGCGGTCTTTCCGGTTTGACGATCGCCGATGATCAGCTCGCGCTGACCACGGCCGATCGGGATCAACGAGTCGATCGCCTTGAGGCCCGTCGCCATAGGCTCATGCACCGACTTGCGTGGAATAATGCCCGGCGCCTTGACGTCGACGCGTGCACGTTTGTCCGCCTTGATCGGGCCCTTTCCATCGATCGGATTGCCAAGAGCATCAACCACGCGTCCGAGCAGACCTTTGCCGATGGGTACATCGACGATGGAGCCGGTGCGCTTTACGGTTTGACCTTCCTTGATCTCGCGGTCATTGCCGAAAATCACGATGCCGACATTGTCATTTTCGAGGTTGAGGGCCATGCCGCGCACGCCGTTCTCGAACTCGACCAATTCGCCAGCCTGCACATTGTCGAGACCATAGACTCGGGCAATGCCGTCACCGACGGAGAGCACCTGCCCGACCTCGGAGACTTCGGCCTCCTGGCCGAAGTTCTTGATTTGCTCTTTCAGAATGGCGGAAATTTCTGCGGCGCGGATATCCATCAGCGGGCCTCTTTCATCGCAAACTTGATCGAATTGAGTTTAGTGCGGAGCGAACTGTCGACCATACGGCTGCCGACCTTGACGATCAGCCCGCCAATAATGGCGGGGTCGACCTCAACTTCGAGATCGATGTCCTTTCCGCCGGTCACGGATTTCAGTGCGCTTTTGAGCGCATCGAGATTCTTGTCGTTGAGCTTCTCGGCGACGGTCACCTGAGCAGTCACCTCGCCCTTGTGCCGGGCTACCAGCGCACGGTAGGCGCGGATCATGTCGCGCACCGCGAAAAGGCGACGATTGGTGGTGATGACGCGCAGGAAGTTTGCGGCAAGCCCTGTAATGCCGGCCTTGGCGAGAATTGCCGACAGTGCCTTGAGCTGCTCATCGGCGCCGAACACCGGGCTGCGCACCAGGCGATTGAGATCGGCGCTGCCGTTCGCAAGCGCGTCAAATTGATCGAGATCCTTTTTGACGGCGTCGACGGCCTTATTGTCGCGTGCAAGCTCGAACAGGGCTGTGGCGTAACGGCCAGCCATACCGGAGATGATTGGATCTTCGCCTGCCACTGAGGACGCTCGTCTGGTTTTACTTCGTTCGCAGCCGGGACGCCGTCGCGGAATGGCGGCGCAAACTATTGGAATCCAAGAGGGAATTCCGATCCCTGGAGACGTCGCGGAAGCCTGCGGAAACCCCCTGAAATCGAGGGGCTAGCTAACACAGCGGGATTGGCGGTGCAACAAGCGGGCTTGTTTGCCACGCGGATGCACATACCGCCTGGCCGCCAGCCGACAAATTTGCATCACAGGGTGCCTCGCCATGCGAGGGTGCGCGCTATAGCGTGATCGCCCAACCGAATACGCAGGCGCGCCCGCCGGATTTCCAGGAAATGCCAAATTCGAGAACGAAGGGCGGCGCCGACACTACGGCCAAGCTGCTGGTTGTGCTGCTCGCGTTTGCCTGGGGCCTCAACTGGATTGCTGCGGCGGTCGCGTTGCGTGAGGTGTCGCCCTGGAGCCTGCGCGTCGCGGGCTCAGGAATTGGCGCCGCGACCTTGTTCCTGGCCGCCATCATCACTGGCCATAACCTGAAAGTCCCGCGCGGCGAGTATATCCACATCATGATCGCCGGATTGCTGAATGTCGCCGCCTTTCAAATTCTCTCAGGCTTCGCACAACTGAGCGGAGCGACCACGCGCGCCATCATCATCACCTATTCGATGCCGATCTGGACAACGGTGCTGAGCTGGCTTTTTCTCGGCGAACGGTTGAACACGGTACGCTGGCTTGCGTTCGTGCTTTGCGTTGTGGGCGTGACGATTCTGGTTTGGCCGCTATTCGAAGATGGGTTGCCGCCTTTCGTCTTTTATTCGCTCGGCTGCGCGTGGAGCTGGGCCGTCGCCACCGTCTACATCAAATGGGCCAAAGTCACGGTTGAGCCTTTGGCCAACGCCGCCTGGCAGCTGCTGTTCGGTCTGGGTTTCATCACTGCCGGCAGCTTCATCGTCGAGGGCTATCCCCATCTGTGGCCGATGCGAAATGAAACAATCATGGCGGTGCTCTTTGTCGGGCTGTTCGGGGTCGGCCTTGCGCATTTCCTGTGGTGGTCGATCGTCGGGCGGCTTCCGACGATTACGGCGTCCCTCGGCTCGTTGCTGGTACCGGTCATTGGTGTCAGCGCGTCGGCGGTGGTCCTTGGAGAACGGCTGACGGTGCCTGACATAATCGGCTTCGCGATGATCTTTGCAGCGGCGGCGTGCGTGCTGCTGCAGCCGAATGTGCGACACGACGAAATGCCGGAATAACCATTCGCGCGACGATGATACTTGACACATCACTATAGCGTTATAAAACATTATAAATCGATCTTGAGTA
>DASSIJ010000329.1:0-9605 GCA_035692045.1 Pseudolabrys sp.
GCTCAAGGCCCTGAATGACGGCTACAATATTGCCATGACTGCCGATGTCCCAAAGGTCGCGCGCGTCGCAGGCTTTGGCGTAGTGAAGCTTGCGCAGCACTCCGGACGACCGATCTACGCTGTGGCGATGGCCTCGAGCCGACGCATCGAGCTCGACAATTGGGACCGATCCGCCATCAACTTGCCTTTCAGCCGCATGGGATTGGTCGCCCGCGGTCCGATCCGTGTGCCGCCCGACGCTGACGATGCAGCGTTGGAGGCGGCCAGACAACAGGTCGAAAGTGAACTCAATCGCGTTACGGCACGCGCATATGAGATAGCCGACCGAACCGGGAGCGACAGATCTTGAGTGGCAGGCTTCCGGCCGGTTTGCGGATGTACAGGCTGTTGTCCGCGGCGGCGGGGCCATTCGTCCCCATTCTGCTGGCACGGCGCGCCAAGCGCGGCAAGGAGCATCATCAGCGTCTGCGCGAGCGCCGGGGCGAAAATCATATCGCACGGCCGGACGATCCTCTTGTCTGGCTGCATGGGGCGAGTGTCGGAGAACTGGCGAGCGTTCTACCTCTGATCGACCGCATCTGCGCCCGCGGCATCAACATGCTCGTGACGACCGGCACGGTCACATCTGGCGGACTCGCTGAACAGCGCCTTCCGCCCGGGGCGGTCCATCAATTCGTTCCGTTCGATATCCCGCGCTTCGTACGTCGCTTTCTCGATCATTGGCGCCCCGATCTCGCATTGTTCGTCGAATCCGACCTGTGGCCAAACATGATGATCGAAGCATCGGCTCGCGGCATTCCGATGGCGCTGATCAACGCCCGTCTGTCGAAAAATTCCTTCGAGCGTTGGCGTCGCGCGCCCAATTCGATTGCTGCCTTGCTTCAGCGTCTTGATCTTTGTCTGGCCGGCACCTCGCCCGACGCCGAGCGATTGAGCGAACTGGGCGCAGCAAATGTCGTCGTCACCGGCAATCTCAAGATTGATGTGCCGCCGCCGCCCGCCGACCCGACAGAGCTTGCAACATTGCAACGTGCAATCGGAGGGCGGCCGGTGATTGCAGCCGCTTCCACCCATGCCGGCGAGGAGAACGTGGTCATTGAGGCGCATACCCGCCTGCGTACGAATTTTCCGGATCTCCTGACATTGATCGCGCCGCGCCATCCCGAGCGCGGGCCCAGTGTCGCCGAGCTCGCCGCATCGCAAGGCTTGAACGCGGTACTCCGCTCGCGCGGAGAATTACCCAAACGCACGACCCAGGTTTATGTGGCGGACACAGTTGGCGAGCTTGGCCTGTTCTATCGGCTGACGCCCGCGGTGTTCATTGGCGGCTCGCTGATCAGACACGGCGGGCAAAATCCAATCGAGGCTGCCAAGCTGCGCTGCGCAATTGTGCACGGACCGCATGTCTGGAATTTCGCAGAAATATACAGCACGCTCGACAGCGTGCACGGGGCCGAACTGATTGACGATGCCGATCGCCTGACGGCGCACTTTGCCGCATGGCTTAACAACCCCGATGCCTGTGCTCGGGTAGCCGAAGCAGGCCACAGGATTGTGGAGACTCTGGGTGGCGGGCTCGACCGGACCCTCGCGTCCCTCGACCCTTATCTGATGCAACTTCAATTGCGCCAACGGGGCCGCCATGCGTGAGCCGGCCTTCTGGTGGCGCAAGGCCGGCCTCGCCGCGGCCCTGCTTGCCCCATTTGGCTTCGTCTATGGCGCCGTCGCTGCAAGACGCATGACATTGAAAGGCGTCTCCGTCGGTGTGCCGGTTCTGTGCGTGGGGAATTTCACGCTCGGCGGCGCGGGCAAGACCCCGACAGTGATGATGCTCGCACGAATGCTCTCGGATGCGGGCGAGCGGCCGTTTTGTCTCAGCCGCGGCTATGGCGGAGATGTCGCGGGGCCGAAGCTGGTGGAATCCGGCACCGATGTCGCCGCTCGCGTCGGCGACGAGCCGCTGCTGCTCGCCCGTACAGCTCCGACGGTCGTCGCAACTGATCGCACCAGCGGGGCAGAGTTTGCCCGCGCACACGGTGCAGGCCTCATCATCATGGATGACGGATTACAGAATTCCTCGTTGAGGAAGGACTTCACTCTGGCCGTGGTCGATGCGCGGCGCGGCATCGGCAACAGGTGCATATTTCCTGCCGGCCCCTTGCGCGCACCACTGGCCGCGCAGATCGCGCAAAGCGATGCGCTGCTGGTGGTTGGTGAAGGCGCAAGTGCCGAGGATGTCATCGAGCAAGCGCGTGCCCGCGACCTTCGTATATTCCGCGGCCATCTTGCGCCCGATCCAGCCGGGCCCGACGCCTTGAAGGGAAAGAAAGTATTGGCCTTTGCAGGCATCGGTGATCCGGAAAAGTTTTTCGTATCCGCCGTTGAAGCCGGCATCACCGTGACGGAGCGTCACGCCTTCGGCGACCACCACCGATATACTGCGGAGGAAGCGGCGGAACTCATCATGCAGGCCGAACACAGCGGTCTCGCGCTCCTCACGACTGAAAAGGATCGCGCTCGCATGACAGGCGAGCGACTGCTCGAGGCGCTCGCTGCGCGAGCGCACACCTTACAGGTCACCATGGTGGTTGAAGAAGCCGATGAATTGCGCCGGCTTGTGATGTCGAAGCTCCGGCGCTGATGCCTATTCTTTTGGCGCGTGTGGACTTTGGTATCGCTGCAGCACGGCCTCCGGCGCCGCATAAGCCTCCTGCAGCTCGACGCTCCAGTATTTGAGTTCCTCCAGCGGAATCGGCACGCCGGTCACTGCGCATCGTACGAAAGCGCCCGGACGAACGACGCGAAAATCGCCGTCGAGATATTTCACTTCCGCTTCGCCGCTCATCGGCGTGGAACGATCATATCGATTCAGCAAAAGCGGCCTCCATTCCCGGCTTGGGCGTCCAGACAAACATAGTCGTTCGGCCCGGCAAGTAAAACCCTCGGATTATGCGCCGAACAGGCTCCCCTGCCCTCCCGGGCCCTCGCCACTGCCCCGCGCACGCGGTTTGGGCTTGGCGACAGGCGGCGCAGCACGATCGCCGTCGGCCGTCGCAGCCACACGGCCATCGGCAAACTCGATGTCGAGCCCCATTCCGGCGTCGACGGCAGCGGCCGAGCGCAGAGGGCGTCCATCGCCATCGCGGACAAGGGCAAAACCCCGCTCGAGCACACCGCGATAGGAATATGCCGTCAGCAACTGTCCCGCACTGCGCACGCGATGCGCGCGGCGATCGTGAAAAACCCGGAAGGCGCGCCGCGTACGGTCTCCGAAAGAAAACGTTTGTTCCTTGCAGCGCTCGATACGATGCGACAACAACCGCGGCGACAGGCGCGACGCCACCCGAGTGAGATGCGTGTGGTGTATTTGCGCATTGGCGCGAAGTGCGCGGGGCAACCGCCCGGCGCAGGCGTCAAGCCGCTGGCGCGGAATCGCCAGCACGTCATCGATGGCCGGCAGAGCGCGACTGAGCAGAAACAGTTCCTTGCGATGCCGGTCGAGGTTTCGCCGCCAACACGCGAACTTGCGCGCGCCAAGATCGGCGAGCGTGCTCATGAGTTCGGCGCGCACCGGCACGGCCATCTCCGCAGCAGCGGTTGGCGTAGGCGCCCGTCGGTCGGCGGCAAAATCGATCAACGTCACGTCGGTTTCGTGGCCGACCGCGGAAATGAGCGGGATCATGCTTGCAGCAGCCGCCCGCACGACGATTTCCTCGTTGAACGACCAAAGATCCTCCAGGGAGCCCCCGCCGCGGGCAACGATGATCAACCCGGGTCGCGGTATCGGGCCGCGCTCAGGCAGCGCATTGAAGCCGTGGATGGCCCTCGCAACTTCCGCCGCTGATGTGTCACCCTGCACCCGTACCGGCCACACCAGCACGCGGCGAGGAAAACGATCCTCCAGACGATGCAGAATATCGCGGATCACCGCGCCGGTCGGTGACGTCACGACGCCGACCACCTCCGGCAGATAGGGCAAGAGCTGCTTGCGCGCCTCGTCGAACAGACCTTCGGCGGCAAGTTTTTTCTTGCGCTCCTCCAGGAGCTTCATCAACGCGCCAATGCCAGCGGGCTCCAGGCTGTCGATGACAATCTGGTAGCTCGAGCGCCCCGGATATGTCGTCAACCTACCGGTGACGATGACCTCGAGCCCTTCCTCGGGTTTGACGCGCATCCGGCCAAAGGCGGTCCTCCAGATCACGGCTTCGAGGCGGGCGCCTTCGTCCTTGAGAGCGAAATAGCAGTGGCCCGACGAATGCGGACCCTTGAAGCCCGAAATTTCGCCGCGGACGCGGACATAACCGTACTCGTCCTCGACCGTGCGCTTGAGCGCCGCCGACAGCTCGGAGACGGTCCATTCCACAACGTTATTGAGGGCGGGCTCTGCCATACGGGCCGAATCTCTTGCAGGGGTGAAGTGACATGCTACACCAAATAGCGACCGCTCCCTAAAGGCCCCTCACCGCCCTATGAACATTCTCATCCTTGGTTCCGGCGGACGCGAGCACGCGCTGGCCTGGAAGATGGCGGCCAGTCCGCTCACCGGCAGGCTCTATTGCGCTCCCGGCAATGCCGGCATTGCGCAGGAGGCCGAATGCGTGCCACTCGATCCTGGCGACCACAAGGGCGTCGTGGCGTTTGCCAGGGACAAGAAAATCGATCTCGTTGTCGTTGGACCAGAGGTGCCGCTTTGCGCAGGCATCGTCGATGATCTGGAGGCGGCCGGCATCAAGGCATTCGGCCCGACCAAATGGGCGGCGCGGCTCGAAGGCTCCAAGGGTTTTACCAAGGACCTGTGCAAGGCCAACAATATCCCGACGGCGGCGTATGAACGGTTCAAGGGCGCGACCGCCGCCAAAGAGTATGTGCGAAAAAAAGGCGCGCCCATTGTCGTGAAGGCGGACGGGCTCGCAGCCGGTAAAGGCGTGGTGGTGGCCGAGACCACGCAAGAGGCCGAGGCCGCGATCGATATGATGTTTGGCCACGGTCTCGGCACGCCAGCATGGGAAATCGTCATCGAGGATTGCCTTGTCGGCGAGGAAGCTTCGTTCTTCGCGCTTTGCGATGGCGAGACGGCGATCGCACTCGCCTCGGCACAGGACCACAAACGCGTCGGCGACGGCGACAAGGGACCAAATACCGGCGGCATGGGCGCTTACTCACCGGCACCAATCATGACCGAAGAAATGAACCGGCGCGTGATGAACGAGATCATTCATCCCACGGTGCGCGCCCTGGCGCGTGCGGGGGCGCCTTACAAGGGGGTTCTGTTCGCCGGATTGATGATCACAAAGGACGGTCCGCAGCTGATCGAATACAATGTCCGGTTCGGAGACCCGGAATGTCAGGTGCTGATGCTGCGCATGATGTCGGATCTCGTCCCGGCTTTAATGGCTGCACGAGACGGACAGCTCAAGAATTTCGATTTGCGTTGGTACCCGGACGCGGCACTGACGGTCGTGATGGCGGCGAAAGGGTATCCCGGGAATTACAGCAAGGGGTCCGTCATCGAAGGCCTCGAGGCGGCGGCACAGATTGAAGGCGTGGAAATCTTCCATGCCGGCACCAGGGCCGAAGGCGGCAAAATTCTCGCGAATGGTGGGCGCGTTCTCAATATCTGCGCACGCGGAAAGACGGTGCGCGAGGCCCAGAATCGCGCCTATGCGGCCGTCGACCGCGTCCGCTGGCCGGACGGATTTTGCCGGCGCGATATCGGCTGGCGCGCGATAGAGCGGGAGAAGTAGGCTGTCATTCTGACCGTCTATCGCCGTACCGAGTAGGCCATGCCTGACCTCGCCGATCTCTTTCCCGGATTTGCTTCTCACTGGATCGACACATCCGTCGGGAGAATCTTTGCACGCACAGGCGGCAGCGGGCCGCCATTGTTGCTTTTGCACGGCTACACGCAGACCAACGTGATGTGGCACCGCGTTGCGCCAACCCTTGCGCAGCATTTTTCGCTGATTGTGCCGGACCTGCCCGGCTACGGCTGGTCCGACGTACCGCAAGCCGACCAGGCCCATGCGCCTTACGACAAACGATCAATGGCGAAGGTGATGGTCGAGGTGATGGAGAAACTCGGTCACGTGCGCTTCCGGCTCGCGGGGCACGACCGTGGCGGCCGCGTGGCGTATCGGCTGGCACTCGATCACCCGGGCCGTGTCGAGCGCATGGCGACACTCGACATCGTACCGACGTACGACATGTGGCACGGCATGGATCGCAACATGGCGATGAAGGTATGGCACTGGCCATTTCTGGCACAGCCGGAGCCATTGCCGGAAATGCTGATCTCGAAAGCGCCCGTCGAGTACCTCGAATGGAAGATGGCGAGCTGGACCAAGAGCAGAAGCCTGTCGGCCTTTGATCCCCGTGCGCTCGATCACTATCGAGCGGCGTTTGCGGACCCCTTGCGTATTCACGCACACTGCGAGGACTACCGCGCCGGCCGTTACGCCGACCTCGCAAACGACGAAGCCGACCGTGCTGCCGGCAAGACGATCTCCTGCCCGCTTCTGGCTTTGTGGGGTGGCGTCGGCATTGCCAATGAATCAGGTCGCCCACTCAAAATCTGGCAACAGTGGGCGCCTGGCGCCACCGGCAAGCCGGTCGATTCCGGCCATTTCCTCACCGAGGAAAACCCGGATGTCACGGCTGCAGCCCTTCTGGAGTTTTTGACTGCTGCCTGATTGTCAGGAGTTGTGAATGCATCCGGTGCTTCGGCTTTACGAAGATGTTCTGTCCAGCGCAGCGAACGTCGCGTTCCAGCTGCCGCCGTTATCGCGTTTCATTTTCGTCGTGCACGGCTCGGCGAGGATCGGCGACAAAATGCTGAATGAAGGCGAAGCATGGCAGGGCGAGGCCGCTATGACTGTGAAGCCAGGCACGGGCGGCGTGACGTGCTGGCGCTGGGAACTCGCGCGCGGAGATCAGGGAAGCACCACGGCCAACGCACCGGGCATGATAACCCGTGAAAAGCTGACCGCCTTCCTCGAGACGCTGCCGAAAGGAGAACTGCTGATGCGTGGCGACAGCGTGGCCTTTCCGCCAGGCGGATGCGCCTATCTGCATCGTCACCAGGGGCCCGGCATCCGGTGCCTGATTGACGGCGGGATCCGGATCGATACCCATGGACGTTCGACGTCGTTTGGGCCGGGTGGCGCATGGTACGAATCCGGACCTGAGCCTGTCTTCGCGCAAGCCGCGTCTGACAGGACGAGCCGTTTCATCCGCGTGATGATTCTGCCGCGTGAGATCGCCGGCAAAAGCTCGATCCAGTACGTCAACGAAGAGGACAAGGCGAAGCCGAAATCGCAGCAATACAAGATCTACGCCGACGCCCCGATTTCCTTCGCGGCACGAAAGTGAGTTCATTGCGGCGATGACATCGATCGATCGTCAGCAGGCATTTTCCGGCACCAAGGATGCGGCGCCGACGCTGCGTCTCGATGTTGCGCAGCTCGAACACTATCTCGGCAAACAGATTGCCGGCTTTGCCGGTCCGTTGACGGTCAAGCAATTCAAGGGCGGGCAGTCGAATCCGACCTATCTGCTGGAAACGCCGGCGCGGCGCTACGTTTTGCGCCGCAAGCCACCTGGCAAGCTCCTCCCGTCTGCGCACGCGGTCGACCGCGAATACCGCGTGATCCAGGGGTTGCACGCCGAAGGCTTCCCCGTCGCCGAAGCCCTCGCCTATTGCCCCGATGAATCCGTCGTCGGAACCCCTTTTTACGTGATGGGGTTCGTCGACGGCCGCGTGTTCTGGGAGCCGCAGATGCCGGACTCCAATCCGGCGGAGCGCGCGGCGGTCTACGATTCCATGAACGCGACGATCGCGCAGCTGCATGGCCTCGATCCCGCGCGGATCGGTCTTGGCGATTTCGGCAAAGGCGAAAACTACGTCGCGCGTCAGGTCGAACGCTGGTCAAAGCAATATCGCGCGTCCGAAACTGAACAGATCGACGCCATGGAGCGGCTGATCGACTGGTTGCCGAAGCATATTCCGGCCGGCGGGCCGGCGCGGCTGGTGCACGGCGATTACCGCCTCGACAATCTTATCGTCGCGCGCGATCGACCTGAGATTGTCGCCGTACTCGATTGGGAATTGTCGACGCTCGGCGATCCGCTCGCCGATTTCAGCTATCATCTGATGACCTGGCATATGCCGCATTCCGAAAGCGCTGCCGGCACGGCAACGCTCGTCGGACATGATCTGCGTGCGCTCGGCATCCCATCAATGAGCGACTATGTCGATGCCTACGTGGCGCGCACCGGCCTCGACCCGCGACCCGCGCTGCCGGTCTATCTGGCATATAATTTTTTCCGGATCGCCGCGATCTTGCAGGGGATTATCGGCCGCGTCCGCGACGGCACAGCGACGAGTGAGTTTGCGCCGGCCAAGGCCGAGATGATCCGCCCGCTGGCCGACAAAGGCTGGGAATTCGCGCGGCAGGCTTGACCTGCCCTGAGACGGTCAATGAGTCCTTTCCTGAGACGATCGGATTTGGCCGATTGCCGACCGACAAAATTGAGACTTGCGCCCTAGGTTGCCGCCGCAGTCGGCACGTCATGGCCGCTCGTGACATTGGCGCCTGGGTCGCATGCAAAAGACCGGAACACCACCGAAGTCGAAGCCCCAACAGCAGGCCAGCAATGGTGAGGCTGCGACCCCTGTCGCCAGGCCAGCCCCTCCTCCCGGCATGGGAAAACTGGTCGACAAGACCGCCTGAGAACGCGCAATCAGTTTCTAGATCGACCGTCGCGCCTGGAAAAAGTCTTTCAGCAGCGCCGCGCATTCGCTTTCATTGATGCCGCCATAAACTTCGGGCCTGTGATGGCAGGTGGGCGCAGCAAAGAAGCGCACGCCGTGTTCGACGGCGCCGCCTTTGGGGTCGGCAGCACCGAAATAAAGCCGTCGGATACGTGCAAATGACATCGCCGTCGCGCACATGGCGCAAGGCTCCAACGTCACGTAAAGATCGCAATCGGCGAGCCGCTCGCTGCCAAGCGCCGCCGACGCTGCCCGAATCGCGACGAGCTCCGCATGCGCGGTTGGATCGCGGTCGGCAATGGTCCGATTGCCAGCCCGGGCGATGACGGTGCCGCTGCGCACGATCGCGCAGCCAACCGGCACCTCGCCGCGCGCGGCCGCCGCACGGGCTTCCTCGATGGCAATCTGCATGAATGAGGGTACGGCCATTGCTTCTCCGTCACGCCCGGCTTTATGCAGGGCATCCACGTCTTTATACACAGTCTGAGAAGAAGACGTGGAGGGCCGGGGCCTCAGGCGCGACGACGGCGCTTTGCACCTTTCGCCCGGCCACGACGAAGAGGATGCTTATGTCTGACAAGAGCCCTTCGCAAACAGCCGGCGACCGCATCGCCAAGGTGATCGCACGCGCGGGGCTTGCCTCCCGGCGCGAGGCTGAAACCTGGATTGCGGCAGGGCGCGTGTCGGTCAACGGAACCATTATTTCGTCGCCCGCACTCAACGTCACGCCGTCCGATCAAATCGCGGTCGATGGTGCGCCGCTGCGGGCGCGCGAACGCACTCGACTTTTCCTCTATCACAAGCCGCGCGGGCTGATGACGACTCATTCCGATCC
>DASSIJ010000330.1:0-2322 GCA_035692045.1 Pseudolabrys sp.
GGTGGCCAAACGCAAGCTCACGATCGAAACCCTGAGCAAACTAGGTAGGCGCAACTTTCGCCGTGAGAGAGACGCAGAAGCGTCGTCGAGAATCATTTAGCGAAACCGCCCTACTAAACTTAGTTCAATGATCGTCCTTGCGTAATTTCTCGGATCAACTCAGCCGCGGCCATCTCGAGACACGCCTTTTGTTGTTCTTTGGTCGGATATTGCTCAGGGTTCTTACTGCCGGTGAGCTTGCGGCATCTTTGATTCCATTTTTGTGCCAGCCACGAAAGGACCAGCGCAAACCCTGATGTATCCCATATCTCCGGATCGTAAATTGCTTCTGGGTCGTCGATTGTCTCCGAGATGTATTCCTTCGCATCCGGCACTATCGTTTCAGCTGGTACCTCTTCTCCATCGATACCAGGCACGCGGCCTGTTTCGCTGAACATCTCGCTGGCTTCTTTTAGAAGAGCCATACACTCTTTAGGTATTGCCTTGCTCATGGTCAGACGGTGAGGCCGCCAACTGAGGAGTCAAGTCCGTGGGGATCGCCGTCGGATTTTTTCAACCTATCGGCCGAGCGGGATACGTGCACGTTCGAGCTACTCACAGCAAAAGGGGCCATGTCTTCAATTCAAGCCGAACGCTGTAATTCAGCGCGCAGCTTGTAGCGCTGAATTTTGCCGCTGGGGGTGCGCGGCAGCTGAGCAGCGAGCGCGTATTGGCGCGGAAGCTTGAATGCCGGTAGATTGCGCGTGAGCTGGGCGCGCGCCGCCGCAATCGCAGCCCCGCCCTCCGCGCTTGATGTCGCGACGATGTAGAGCACGATTTCCGATAACCCGGCCGCACCCTCTCTCAAAACGGCCGCAGCCTCCCTGACCGTGGGAATCCCTGCCAGCATATCTTCGATCTCAGACGGCGAGACCCAAAGCCCTGAGGTCTTGAGCATGTCATCGCTGCGACCGCAGTGGTGATAGAAACCGTCCTCGTCGCGTAGATATTCGTCGCCAGTGACGAACCACTCGCCGCGAAAGCGCGCCGTCGGCCGATGCGCGGCCGCGCGTGACTGCGTATCGTCAAGGCGATAACCGGCGCAGAGAAAAGGCGCGCGAACTTCGAGTTGGCCGCTGCGGCCCGATTGTGTGATCTCTGACCCGTCCGTATCGATCAGGCGCACCTCCACGCCCGGTACCGGACGGCCGGACGATCCCGCGCGACGCGCGGAAAGCGTGTTGGCGAAAATCTTGTGTACCAACTCCGAGCAGCTCATCGCATCGATGATGGGCCGGCCCGAAGCCTTTTCCCATTCGGCCCCGACCTGGGGCGGAAGCCGCTCGCCCGCCGACACGTAGCAGCGCACAGCGCGGAATGCCAATTTCGACGGAGAGCCACATTCGCAAAGCCTTTGGAACAGCGTCGGGACACTGAGAACGATGCTTGGCTGATTGAGTTCCACCGTCGCGGCAACTGATGGCGGCGTTGGCCAGCCCTCATGCAAGATGAGTGTCGCGCCAAGACGCAAAGCGCCGAACATCGCACCAAGCGCGTAGGCGAAGTTGAGGCGGGAGGTCGGGAAGAAGCGATCCGCGGAGGTGGCAGCGAGGCCACGCACGAGATAGTCGGTGCAAGCAAAGACGTTGTCATGACGATGCTCGACCGCCTTAGGCTGTCCGGTTGTGCCGGACGTCATCACCCAATAGGCCGGATCGTCCGGCCTGCGGACACAGGGCACAAACTCCGTCTCTGATCTTTGCATCCACGACCGCAGATGGCGCTGGCGGAGAAATAATTTTGCATTCGGCGCCATGCCGGTCGTTATCGCGGGCGCGAAGTCGCTCTCGGCGATGACGGCGAAAGGCCGGATAATAGCAAGGATGTGCCGAAGATCATCGCCCGTGGCGCGCGTCGAGACCGCGACGGCGACCCCGCCCGCGGCAATGATGGCAAGGTAAATAGACACCAAGTCGGCGTGATCGAGCATAAACAAGGCGACGCGGTCGCCGGGTTCCATGCCGGCCTCGCGCAGTGCCCCCGCGAAGTGGCTAACACGAACAGCAAGATCGCCGTAGCTTATGGACTCCCCGCCATTCACAACCGCCGGCTTGTGTGGGCCGACGACAGCCAGACCACCTGCCAGTACGTACTTCGCGGCATTCATGCCAACGCCCCCAGCCATGGCTCAGGACCCGGAATCTAGCCGACGCACTGTGACCGTAATCAAAGTATTCCTCACGAAGGGTGTGCGTTTGCAATGCTGGTCGCTAGCGGGCGCCGCCTGCGCAGAGTTCACGATTGCGCGGGTGACGGATGAAAACGACCGCGCCCCTCTTAACG
>DASSIJ010000331.1:0-12713 GCA_035692045.1 Pseudolabrys sp.
AGGATAAGCCCGGCATCGCGGTTGGATTTGAACAGCATCAGGCAATGCGCCGGATCGTCAATGTCGAGACGCGTCACCTGCCAGGCCAGATGCGCGCCGAAGGCGATCAAACCGGCCGCGAAGATCATCCCGCCACCGGCCATGAAGCCGGCCGCTGCGATCAGGACCACCGCGCAAGCATAGAAGCCGGCGAGCATGGATGGCGTACGTTCGCCGAACAGCAGTGCAGTTGATTTGATGCCGATCAGAAGATCGTCCTCGCGGTCCTGGTGAGCGTAAATGGTGTCATATCCGATCACCCAGCAGATCGACCCCGCATAAAGCACGAGTGCGGGCCAATCGAGACGGCCAAAGGCGGCAGGCCAGCCCATCAACGCGCCCCAGGAAAATGCAAGGCCGAGAAAAATCTGCGGCCAGTAGGTGATGCGCTTCATGAACGGATAGATGACGACCACCAGCAGCGAAGCGAGGCCGGTCAGAATCGTAAAACGGTTGAACTGGATCAACACCAGCAAGCCGACCAGTGCCTGCGCGAGCATGAATACTGTCGCTTGAGCGATGGTGACCTGTCCCGACGGGATGGGGCGTGAGCGCGTGCGCTCGACCAGTCCATCAAGATTGCGGTCGACCAGATCGTTCCAGGTACAGCCGGCGCCTCGCATTGCAAATGCGCCGATGAAGAACAGCACGATGTGCCACGGGCTTGGGACGTGGCCGTTGTACATGCCGGCAAGACCAGCCGACCACCAGCACGGCATCAGCAACAGCCAGGATCCGATCGGCCGGTCGAGCCGTGCGAGTCGCAGATACGGCCGGCTGAAGGAAGGAGCGAGATTGTCGACCCAGTTTCCGGTCGCATCAGCGACGCGTCCGGAGCTCTCGCTCATTTTCCGAGCGGGGTACCGGTCAAGGTATCGAACGTGCCGCGACCGGTCTTGATATTGTTGGAATCCGGAATCGGGCTACTGAGCGCATCACTTAAGCTGGGGGGCCGCACTGCGGGATTCGCTGCAGCCTGGCATACCTTGGTGCGGATCTCGGAGACCTTGGTAACGGCCAGTTTGATTTGATCCGCGACTTGCTTGGGGATGCCGCACCACACGCCATTTTCGTTGGTGTACTTGAGCATCTTTTGTTGCGAGGTCAGCAGCGCACCAAAGAGCGGACACGCCTGCTGCGGGGAGACTTTGTGCTCATTTGCCGCCTTGATCGCGGCCGCCTTTTTTTCGGCGTCGTCACGAAGCTTGAAGAATTCCTGCACGCAAGGCGGCGGCTCTTGCTGCGGCTGCGCAGGTTGTACAGGCTGAAATTGCGCATTGGCCGCTCCGGTGCATATTGAAACAATGCACGCAGCGAATATTGTCCGGCGCAAGCTCATAAACCGACTCTCCTGTCTCTCGGCTATATTACATCAGCCGGGCGCCGCCCGGTGGCTTATAGCAACCCGAATGCGTCGGGAAGGCGGCAAAATGGCAAGCTTGGCCAGGGGCCTCGCGAAGCCCTGCCAGAACGCGTAAACCGGAAGCCGGCTGCTGTTTTTGCATCGGTTAGATCATGCCGCCCTACGACTTCCGCACCCCCCGTCTTTTTGTCGACACTCCACTGGCTGCGGGTGCCGAGGTTTTGCTCGAGCGGAACCAGGCCAATTATCTTTTTAACGTCCTGCGCGCAAAGCGGGGCGACGGGGTGTTGCTCTTCAACGGCCGCGACGGCGAGTGGCAGGCCAGCGTCGCTGGAACCGGCAAGAGGGCCGCGAGTCTGACCGTTGGTGCGTGCGAGCGCGCGCAGCCGCGCGCGGGCGATCTTCATTTCCTGTTTGCACCGCTCAAGCACGCACGCCTTGATTACATGGTGCAAAAGGCCGTGGAGATGGGTGCGTCCTTGCTGCAGCCTGTCATCACCCAGCACACGCAAGTTGCGCGCATCAATCTCGATCGAATGCGCAGCAACGTCATCGAGGCCGCTCAACAGTGTGGCGTCCTGAGCCTGCCTCGTGTCGCCAACGCCATACCGTTTGATCAGCTCGGGAATGACAACAACCGTCTGCTGATCTTTTGCGATGAGGGCGCCGAGGTGACGGATCCCGTCGCGGCGCTGGGCGCCGCCAGACCGACGCCGGGTCAACCGCTTGCTGTGTTGATCGGCCCGGAAGGCGGATTTGCGGAACAGGAGAGGGCGGCCTTGCTCAAGCTGCCAAAAGTGGTGCGGATCGCGCTTGGGCCCCGCATCCTGCGTGCCGATACCGCAGCAGTGGCGGCACTCGCTCTGGTCCAGGCCGTGCTGGGCGATTGGCGAGCCCCGGCCGCGAAGATATGATAACATCAGGTCCCAGCAGGCCGGACTTGTGCTAGAATCGTGCGCAGCTTTGGGGGGGTTCCCTATGATGACTTGGTCTCGTTGTCTTCGGTCCTTTGCGGTTGCTGCTTTGGTTGTGACCGGGGCGGTCACATCCGCCGCTGCCGCCGGTTGGTTGGAGAAGAGCTTCTATCTGATTGGCCCGCGGTATGACGGCGTTCTGCCGCCCTGCGAGGCCGGCCTCGACACCATCACCTACCGCTTTGCGCAGAAGGAAGGCCGGTTCTGGAATTCGGACCTGCAGATCCTCGGCTTTGAGCGGGTGCGGGAAATCGCCTTCCGGCCCTGGGCGCCGCAAACGGTTCCACGCCGCTTCTGTACCGCAGTCGCCTCAGTCAGTGATGGACACAAACACACCGTGAATTACTGGATCGGCGAGGACACCGGAATGATCGGCATGACCTGGGGGGTCGAGTGGTGTGTCGTCGGACTGGATCGCAACTGGGCGTACAACCCAGCCTGTAAAATGGCGCGGCCATAGGCAAAACGCGGCACGGCGATCACCGTTTATCCTCTTTTGTTCTAGAACTGTTCCGACGAAAGGGTATCCTTTCAAGGGAACCGCTGCGTTACGTCAATTTCCGATTTGTTCTCATGCCCGGTCGAAGAGGGCATTTGGTAGAGGCGCCGTATGAGTTGTCGCATGCGCCGGTGGGCTCATATCGTAGCCGTTGCTGCCACCTTCACAGCCGTCTGTACGCATGGTGCCTCCGGGCAGGAACGGCGCCAGGGTGAACCCGGCCGCTTCGATTTTTACGTGTTGGCGCTGTCCTGGTCGCCTTCCTATTGCGAGGCTGCGCGGGACCGCAGGCCCAACCGGGCACCAGACCGGCAATGCGCCGGTCGTCCATTTGCGTTCGTGGTGCACGGACTTTGGCCCCAATACGAGCGGGGCTTTCCATCTTACTGCCAGGTGCCGGCGCCCCGGCTCGACAGGACGATCGTCGGAAGCATGCTCGACGTGATGCCGAGCCCGGGCCTGATTTTTCACGAGTGGGATCAGCACGGGACCTGCTCCGGACTTTCGGCCCATGCCTACTTTGAAACCGTCCGCAAGGCGCGGGCGGCCGTGAAAATTCCGCCCGACTATCTGGACCTGAGCAGGCCCATCGCCGTTGCACCTGGTGAAGTGGCCGACGCGTTCGTCAAGGCCAACCCGGGACTTTCGCACCGGGCAATGGCGGTCTCCTGCGACGGCAGGAGGCTGACTGAAGTGCGCGTGTGTCTTGCGAAGGATCTTTCATTCCACGACTGCCCGGAAATCTCACGCCGCGCCTGTCGTCTCGCCAGGGTAGCGATGCCGGCAGTGCGCGGCCGATGAGCGGGCCGATGACGGCCGCCGTGTAGGCAGGTTCCTGTCGTGAATTATCACCACGAATTCCACGCTGGTAATTTCGCGGATGTGTTCAAGCATGCCGTCCTTTGCCGCATCCTGCACTACTTGCGTGGGAAGCCGGCAGCATTCCGTGTGATCGACACCCACGCCGGCGCTGGCCTCTATGATCTCGCAAGCGACAAAGCCGCGCGCGGGGGCGAATGGCAGGGCGGGATCGGAACGTTGATGGCCGCGCGAACCTCGGAAGCGGTCACGGCCCTGCTTTCGCCCTACCTCGAGGTCGTTCGCGCAGTAAACGACACCGACCGGCTCCGGATCTATCCCGGATCACCGGCGATTGCGCGCGCTTGGCTCCGCCCGCAGGACACATTGATTGCCTGCGAGCTGGAGCCGGGCTCGGCAGCCGCATTGAGCCGCAATCTGCGTGGTGACGTCCGCATCAAAACGCTGGCGATGGACGGCTGGACTGCGCTGAACGCCTATGTGCCGCCGAAAGAACGTCGTGGCGTGGTGCTGGTCGATCCACCGTTTGAGGCAAGCGACGATTTCACACATCTTGCCAGTGGTTTGTCGACAGCACACCGCAAATGGGCGACCGGGATCTTTGCCCTCTGGTACCCGATCAAAGGACGCAGCGAGCCTGAGGCCCTGGCCAAACGGCTGCGTCGCCTGGCGATCCCGAAGGTCCTGCGGGCCGAGCTTCTGGTGTCAGCCCTGAGTGACCCGACGCGGCTCAACGGGGCCGGGATGATCGTCGTCAACCCGCCGTGGACCTTGGAAAACGAGCTTTCTACGCTTCTACCAGCCCTTGCCGGCCTCCTTGGGCGTGACGGTGCGGGCCGTTTCCGGGTTGACTGGCTTGGTGTTCATGGCCCCTCGGTCTCTCAATGACTGCGCGGCCCCTTTCCACAGGCTCGCAGTTAGTGTGTAGTTCCGCATTGGCAGTGACGTTCCGCCTCCTGTGGGGGCCGGCGGAGTTGACTGAGGCCATTGTCGGCCGACGCCTTCCCCGATTGTGAATGTCCAGCCGAGCTGCCGTGCGTGGGGCCGGCGGCGGAGCAGTTGGGGAGAGGAGTTTTCCCGATGGCGCAAACGGGTGTCGTGAAGTTCTTCAATGGCGAACGGGGCTATGGCTTCATTAAACCAGATGACGGCGGACGCGATGTGTTCGTTCACATCACCGCGGTTGAACAAGCCGGATTGAAGGGACTGAACGAGGGGCAGCGGATCAGCTTCGACGTTGAACCGGACAAGAAGGGCAAAGGCCCCAAAGCGGTCAACCTCGTCGTTACCGGTTAGCTGGATACGCACTGCGCGTGCCGCCGGCGCGCGCAACATCTCGAACTGAAGTCGGGCCGGCCGCGTGCAAGCGTTTCGCTTAGGCGGGCCCGCGGTCCGTCTTCTATTTTTGAAATTCCGCCTCACGTTTAGTGCGGGAAAGTCACACGTGCTGAGATCACAGTGCACGAGCACTTAAAATAAAATGCGCACGGAACTTCCAGACTGAGATGCGTTTGCAAAATAAAAACCCCGGCAATGAGCCGGGGTTTTTCGCACAGACGCGACCGGCGTTAGAAGTGATAGTTCAAACCAAGGCGCAGGAAGTTTGAGTGCAGGCCATTGTCGACGCCGGTGATCGTATAGGCGCGGCTGCCGAGATCCATGTAGAGATACTCGACCTTGGCCGACCAGCTGGGCGTAAAGCCGACCTCCATGCCGACGCCGCCGGTCCAACCAACAAGAGTCTTGCTTTCGTCGAGGTTGCCGAGCTCTGCTTTGAGCTCACCGTAGGCGAGACCAGCCGTTGCGAAGAGCAATATGTTGTTGATTGCGAAGCCTGCGCGGCCGCGAAGAGTTCCGAACCACGGATTGGAGAACTTGTACGGCGCGAAAGTGTCGTCGGCTGCGCTGGCCTGGATATCGGTTTCGCCGCCCAGCACGAATTGGCCAATTTGCCAGTTGTATCCGAGTTGGCCGCCGCCAGCGACCCCGCCCGGATTGAAGCCGCTGTTCGTGACCTTGCCCCACTCGTAGCCGATGTTGAGACCGGCATAGAAGCCGTTCCAGTTATAGACGCTCGCGGGCGGTGGATAATACGGCGCCGGACCACGCGGAAGATCAGCAGCGGCGGCCGCACCGGCGGTCGTTACAGTCGCCACAGAAATCGCCAGGATCCTATTCTTCATCTTACCCTCCACTCCCTCCCTCCTGTGCGGCATGGATGCATGGAGGGGCCGCGCCGTTGCATCGGCGAAAGCGCGTGATTTTCGTGGGGGATTTATCGAGCCTTTTACGTTAAACGGTTATGAATCGCTAACGATCGGTGATCGGTATCCCTAAAGAACCCTTATTTTTAGGCGTTTTTCTTCGCCTCTATTTACCATGTGCGGTGAGGCCGCGTTTACTATAACGGCAAGACCGCGCGCTTAGTGGCGCCGCGAAACGCCGGCAAGTAAGACAGGCCGCACGGATTTTTCGGTCATGGCAGACGACATTGCAAAGAATGCGCCACGCGCAGCGCTCATCACTGGCGCAGGCCGTCGCATTGGTGCGGCCATCGCGCTGGCACTCGCGCGCGCAGGCTATTCGGTCGTGCTGCACGCAAATAACTCGCGCGAGGATGCGGAGAGGCTTGCGGCTGCAATCGCGGGAGCAGGCGGACATGCCAGCGTTGTAATTGCCGACCTCGCCGACCACGAGGCGGTGCGCGGGCTCGTTCCTGCGGCGGCGGCGTTCGGCCAGCTGACACTTCTGGTCAACAATGCCGGCGAGTTTGAGCCCGACGACATTGAAACGCTTTCGCCCGCGCGCTTCCAGCGCGCTGTCGCCGTGAATCTCGCGGCACCGCTGTTTCTTGCGCAGGCTTTCGCCTCGCAGGTTACGGCCGGTATCGACGCCTCGATCGTCAATATCCTCGACCAGCGCGTGCTGAAGCCCAACCCGCGTTTTTTCTCTTACACATTGAGCAAGAGCGCCTTGTACACCGCCACCACCACCTTGGCGCAGGCATTGGCACCGAGACTTCGGGTCAATGCGGTTGCACCAGGGCCGACTCTGCCGAGCGCGCGCCAGACGGATGTACAATTTTCCGCACAAGCGGAGAGTTTGCCGCTTCGACGCGGCCCGCGGCCGGACGACATCGCGGCCGCCGTGCTCTATCTTGCGCAAGCCAGGAGTGTCACAGGCGTCACGCTGCCCGTCGATGGAGGCCAGCATTTGTCCTGGCGAACGTCCGACAGCGAGGTCGTGGAGTAGCTTGTGCGGCGCATGACCCTGAAAACTGCCTACCGGCTTTCCGATCAGACCATGCGGAAATGAAACAGCGCACTATCTACTTTCCATGAACGGCACCAACAAAGATATCGATCCGGCAAGCGAACTGCGCGAGGAGGACGAAGAGCCCTCACTGCCGGAATTGGATCTCGAAAGCGCTCCCGCTGGCACACTGGCTGCGGGACGCGCCGCGATCATGCGCTTTGCCAAGTTGGCGCCGTCCGCCGCCGGCGTATACCGGATGATCGACGTCCACGGTGACGTTCTCTACGTCGGCAAAGCGAAAAACATCAGGAAGCGCGTAACGGCTTACGCTCGGCCTGCCGGCCATGACAGCCGTATTGCGCGGATGATTGCCGCAACCGTGACGCTGGAATTCGTCACCACCAAAACAGAGACCGAAGCACTGTTGCTCGAAGCCAACCTGATCAAACGGTTGCGGCCCCGATTTAATGTCCTCTTACGTGACGATAAATCATTCCCCTATATCCTGATCACATCCGACCATTGGGCGCCGCAGATCCTGAAGCATCGCGGCGCTCGCACGCGGGCAGGGCACTACTACGGCCCATTTGCCTCGGCGGGTGCGGTCAACCGCACGATCAACGCTTTGGAACGCGCCTTCCTGTTGCGATCCTGTTCGGATTCGTATTTTGAGGCGCGGACACGGCCGTGCCTGCTTTACCAGATCAAACGCTGCTCGGCGCCCTGCACACGCGAGATCGATTTCGCCGGTTACACGGAACTCGTGCGCGAAGCGAACGACTTTCTTTCCGGTCGCAGTCAGTCGGTGCAGAGGCAATTGGCGGGCGAAATGGACAAAGCGTCGGCCGCACTCGATTTTGAGCGTGCCGCGATCTATCGCGACCGTCTGTCGGCATTGTCGGCAATCCAATCGCACCAGGGTATCAACCCGCGTAGCCTGGAAGAGGCCGACGTCTTCGCCGTGCATCAGGCTGGCGGCTATTCTTGCGTTGAAGTGTTTTTTTTCCGCACCGGACAGAATTGGGGGAATCGTGCATATTTCCCGAAAGCCGATCGCGCCTTCGGCCCGGGCGAGGTGCTGGGCGCCTTCCTCGCGCAATTCTATGACGACAAGCCGCCGCCGCGTTGCATCCTCGTGTCGCACGACTTTGAGGAGCGTGAGCTCCTGGCGCAGGCGTTAACGACCAGAAGCGAGCGCAAGGTAGACGTTTCGGTGCCGCAACGCGGCGAGCGGAAGGACCTGGTGCAGCACGCGCTCGCCAATGCGCGTGAGGCGCTGGCGCGCAAGCTCGCTGATACATCGTCCCAGCAAAAACTGCTTGCGGCTCTGACAGAGAAATTCTCGCTGCCGCACACGCCGCGCCGCATCGAGGTCTATGACAACAGTCACATCAGCGGCAGCAACGCAGTCGGCGCCATGATCGTCGCCGGTCCGGAGGGCTTTCGCAAAAATCAGTACCGCAAATTCAACATCCGTTCGGCCCAGCTCACCCCCGGCGATGACTACGGCATGATGCGAGAAGTCTTGCAGCGCCGGTTCAAGCGGCTGCTCGAGGAAAACCCGCGCACGACGGCGGGCGATGGTCGTGCCGCCGTCTTCGAAGGCGATGATGACGATCAGCCATGGCCGGACCTGGTTCTGATCGATGGTGGGCAAGGCCAGCTCAAGGTGGCACAGGAGACGCTGAGCACGCTCGGGGTTACCGATGTGCCGCTTGTCGCAATCGCCAAGGGGCCCGATCGCGATGCCGGCCGCGAAACTTTCTTCATGGCGGGCCGGGACCCGTTCAAATTGCCGCCGCGCGATCCTTTGCTCTATTTCATCGAGCGGTTGCGCGATGAAGCCCATCGCTTCGCCATCGGCTCGCATCGGGTGAGGCGCAAGAAAGATATTCGCGAGGCCGGACTGCAGGAAATTCCGGGGATCGGCCCGACCCGCAAGCGGGCCCTCCTGCGCCATTTTGGCACTGTGAAAGCCATCGAGCGGGCGAGCCTGCCCGATCTCGCCCAGGTCCCCGGAATTAATGCGGAGACCGCGCGAAAGATATATGAGTTCTTCCACGAGTCAGTGGCTCACTAGACGGGAAGCGATAATGATCATTCAGCGGCAGGAAGACGTCACCAAGGTGGTGACGGAAGCCTTCAAGAACACGCAGCCTCCGCGTTTGCGGGAAATCCTCGTATCACTTGTGACGCACCTGCACGCGTTTGCGCGCGATGTGCACCTCACTGAAGAGGAGTTCGAGAAGGCGGTGCAATATGTCGTAAGGCTCGGACAGAAGACCGACGATAGGCACAATGAAGTCGTGCTGATGTCGGGCTCACTTGGCTTCTCCACGCTGATCTGCCTTCTCAACAATGGCAACAAGGGGCAGACAGAGACCACTGCCAATTTGCTTGGGCCATTCTGGCGCTTGAATTCACCTCGCACGGAAAACGGGGCTTCGATCGTGCGGTCGCCGACGCCCGGGCCGGCGCTATTCGTCAATTGCTCGGTCAAGGATCAGAATGGCAAGCCGATCGCGGGCGCCGAGGTCGACATCTGGCATTCCTCGCCGGAAGGGTTCTATGAGCAACAGGATCCCAAGCAGGCGCCGATGAACTTGCGAGGAAAATTTGAGACGGACGCGCAGGGCCGCTTCGGTTTCCGCAGCGTTAAACCAGCTGGCTATCCGATTCCCGTCGACGGGCCGGTTGGCGACCTCGTGCGCGCCACCGGGCGGCACAATTACCGGCCCGCGCATCTGCATTTTCTGATATTCAAAGAAGGTTTTAAGACCCTGATCTCACAGATCTATGTCAATGATGACGACAAACTTGAAACAGACGTGCAGTTCGGCGTGACGCGGGCTCTGGTGGGAAACTACGTCCGCCACGATGGACCGGCGCCGGCGAGCGACGTTAAAGGCGAGTGGTATTCGCTCGATCAGACTTTCGTGATGGAGCCGGGTAAAAGCCGCCTCCCCAAGCCGCCAATCCAATAAAGGTTGGTACTCAGTGGGGATTCAATCACAGCGACGGTTGACCTGATCGCGGCACGGGTGTTCCTTTCCCGCATGAATGCCATGAGTTCCCGCCCGCTGCCGGCGCGCCCGCTCGCCCTGCCGAATATCCTGACTTATGCGCGAATCGCCGCTGTACCGGTGGTGGTCGGATTGATTTTTTGGCAGAGCATTTTCGACGGACCTTTGTGGCTGCGCTGGGTGGCGCTTGCGATCTTCATATCAGCGGGCGTGACCGACATTCTGGACGGCTATCTCGCCCGGACCTGGGGGCAGCAGTCCTCGTTGGGCCGCATGCTCGATCCGATTGCCGACAAGTTGCTGGTCGCATCCTGCCTGCTCATGTTGGCGGCGGAGGACACCATTCGTGGGTGGACTCTGCTTGCGGCGGTCATCATTCTCTGCCGCGAGATTCTGGTATCGGGTCTGCGTGAATACCTCGCGGAGCTTCGGGTGGGCGTGCCGGTGACGCGGCTCGCCAAGTGGAAGACCACCGGGCAGATGGTTGCCGTCGGATTTCTCATCGCAGGTGAAGCCGGCGACAAGATTATACCCGTCGTTACCGAGATCGGGATCTTGCTTCTGTGGCTCTCGGCGATCCTGACGCTGTACACCGGTTGGGACTATATGCGCGCCGGCCTGCGCTATATGATTGATGAATGAGCGTGAAACTGCGCTACTTCGCCTGGGTGCGCGAACGTATCGGCAAGCCTGAGGAAACGGTCGATGTCCCGCCAGGCATCGCTACAGTCGCCGAGCTGATGGTGTGGCTCGGCTCGCGTGGCGAGGAATACGCCTACGCATTCCAAAACGCGAAGGTAATCCGTGCCGCCATCGATCAAAGGCACGTACGCCCCGATACGGCGATCAAAGGTGCCGGTGAAATCGCGTTTTTTCCGCCTATGACAGGCGGATAGCCTCGCCATCGGCGGCGGGCTACATTGAGAACATGAAGGCAACTGTACGCCTGCAGCGCGAGCCGTTTGACGCCGCCGTGGTAGCGGCCGAGCTCGCACACGGCCACGGGGATGTTGGCGCCCTGGTGACGTTTACCGGCATTTGCCGCGGTGAGGAAAACGGCAAGCCGATTGTGGCGCTCGCGCTCGAGCATTACCCGGGCATGGCGGAAACCGAAATTGAGCGGCACGTTGCCGAAGCGATCGAACGCTGGCCGCTTTTGGGCGTGACCGTCATTCATCGATATGGCCGTATCGTCCCCGGCGAAAATATTGTGCTCGTGGCGACCGCATCATCCCATCGCGCCGCAGCGTTTTCGGCGGCTGAGTTCCTGATGGATTACCTGAAAACGCGCGCGCCTTTTTGGAAACAGGTCGAAATGGCAGACGGACAATCCTGGGTCGACGCCAGGACAATCGATGACGCGGCCGCCGAGCGCTGGTCAGCCCCGCGTCGCGGGCGAGAAGCGGCGGAATGAACGCGCGCCGGACATCCGCTGGAGGGGCAGAAATGATTCCGATTGTGATCGCGGCTGTCGCGCTCATGGCACTCGGCGTCCAGCCCGCGGCGGCGACCGAAGTCACTTACTTTGAAGTCCCGCGAGGTGCGCATCCGCACGATGTCGCGCCCGCCCCCGATGGCAACATATGGTATACGGCACAGTCGCAAGGTGCGATTGGCGTCCTCAACCCGAAGAGTGGTCAAGCGAGCCAGATTTCACTCGGCAACGGTGCCGCGCCGCATGGTGTGATCGTCGGGCCCGATCGGGCCGCCTGGATCACCGACGGGGGACAAAACGCGATCGTCCGCTTCGATCCCGCGTCCAAAGCCGTGAAGCTTTTTCGGCTGCCGGAAGAATTTCCCGGCGCCAATCTCAACACCGCGACCTTCGACCGCAAAGGTATTCTTTGGTTTACGGGTCAGAGCGGCGTGTACGGCCGTGTCGATCCGTCCAGCGGAAAAGTTGAGGCCTGGAAGGCACCGAAAGGCGCGGGCCCCTACGGCATTACAACGACGCCGAATGGCGACGTCTGGTATGCCTCGCTTGCGGGCGATCACATTGCCAAGATCGATACAGTGAGCGGGGATGCACTGGTGGTGCCACCGCCCAGGCCCGGGGTTGGCCCTCGGCGTATCTGGTCGGACTCCAAGGGTCTGCTGTGGGTCAGTTTCTGGAACAGCGGCGAGGTCGGACGCTACGACCCGATGAGCAAGGCCTGGAAAGTATGGGGTCTGCCCAAGAGCAAGGGCGGCTGTTACGCAATCTATGTCGATAACAATGACAAAGTCTGGGTGACCGATTTTGTCGCCAATGCCATCCACCGCTTCGATCCAGGAACCGAAACCTTTGAAAGCTTTCCGAGCAACAAGCGTGGCGCCTCAGTTCGGCAATTGCTTGGGCGGCCGGGCGAAGTGTGGGGCGCGGAATCCGGCGTTGATCGGCTGGTGATGCTCAAGGACTGACTTGCGGCAGGATCCTCCGATGCCGTTCGATTTAAATATCAACCGACGATCTGCCCTCCATCTCCTCGCGGGTGGCGCGGCGCTCGCTGCGGGTGTCACGCCGGGATCTACGGCTGAAGCGAGGATCGATCGTCTGATCAAAGAAGCCCGCGGCAAAGGCCCTATTTCGCAAAGATTGGACTTTATTTCCGGTGCCCTGCGAGGCACTCGCTACGAGGGCTATACGCTGATCGGAGGTCCACTGCGGTCGGAAAAGTTCGTGGTGCGCGACGTCGCGTTCGATTGCGTCACATTTTGCGAAACCGTGCTCGCCGCCGCTATTGCCAACAATCGCGACGAAT
>DASSIJ010000332.1:0-5179 GCA_035692045.1 Pseudolabrys sp.
GATCTCTCGCGGGGCACGGCTGATCTCGCCCGGCAGGTGGCGGAGATTTCCCGCCGGCTCAATGCGGCGGAGATCAAGATCGCCTCCCCGGCCCATCGGGCGCGCGCGGCCACGGATCCATTGGCGACCGAAATCGGGGAACTCGGTACCCTGGTGAAACAGATCGCCCAGACGGTCGCGTCGCATGCGGCTGCATTGCAAAAGCAGGGTGCCATCTCGGCGCGCGCCGCAACCACTCCGCCGAAAGCCGACGCCGTGCGGCCGGTTGAAGGAACGCTCGCGACCAGCGAGAACGACCTGGTTGCAGGTTTGGAGCGGTTTCGTGGGCTGTCCCGTGAGAGCATTGCCGATTTGATCTCCAAAGCCGTCGATGCGAACCGCATAGACCTTTACCTGCAGCCCATCGTCACGCTTCCGCAGCGCAAGGTGCGCTACTACGAGGCAATGTCGCGCCTGCGCACCGAGGAGGGCGACATTGTTCCCGCGGTCGACTTCATCGATGTCGCCGAAAGCATCGGCCTGATGCCGAAGATCGACAACCTCGCGGTTTTCCGCTGTGTCCAGGTCACGCGGCGTCTGCTGATGAAAAGCCGCGACGTCGGCGTGTTTTGCAACTTGAGTGCCGCGACCCTTACCGACGCGCTGATGTTCCGGCAATTCCTCGACTTCATGGACGCCAATCGGGCGCTCGCGTCCTCGCTGATGTTCGAATTCACGCAGGAAGCCTATCGCTCCTTTGGCCCGATCGAGCACGAAAGCCTTGCTGCACTCTCCGAGCGCGGGTTCCGCTTCTCGATGGATCACGTTGCCGATCTGCATATGGAGCCCAACGAGTTGGCAGACCGGTCATTCCGCTTCCTGAAGGTGCCGGCCAAGCTGCTCCTCAACAAGGTTACCGCCACCCATAGCGATATTGATCCGGAAGATCTCGCCGATCTCCTGGCGCGTTCCGGCATCGACCTGATTGCTGAGCGGATAGAGGCCGAAACGACGGTGGTCGATCTGCTCGACTACGACGTCCGCTTCGGACAAGGCTTCCTGTTCTCGCCACCGCGACCGGTGCGGGCCGAAGCACTCCATGGGACGGCGGTCGAGCCTATTAAGCCGGGTGTGGGCGAGAACCCGGGCGCATTGCTGGCGGCCAGCTGACACCTTACTTTCGGTCACCGATGAACGCCGCTTTGCCGCCCCTGATCACGCAATTCTCGTCCATCGCAGCCGGCTATGATGTGGTGTTGTCCGACGTCTGGGGCGTCATTCACAACGGCCTTGTCGCCTTTCCGCACGCTTGCGACGCGCTGATGCGCATGCGTGCCCGTGGCGGCATCGTTGTTCTCGTCACCAACGCGCCGCGCCCGAGCGAGGCTGTATCGCGTCAACTCGATCGAATGCATGTTCCGCGCGAGACGTATGATGCGATCGTTTCCTCGGGTGACGTGACGCGCAGCGTGATTGAGAAACGGTGTGGCCAGACCCTGTACCATCTCGGCCCTGAGCGCGACCGCTCGATCTTCAACGGGCTCGACGTGCAGTTTGCCCCGCTCGAGACGGCCGACTATGTCGTTTGCTCGGGTCTGGAAGATGATGAAGCCGAGACACCGGACGATTATCGGCCGCGGCTCGAAGCCATGCTGGCGCGAAAACTATTCATGGTCTGCGGCAATCCGGACGTGGTGGTCGAGCGCGGGTCGATGCTGGTCTATTGCGCCGGCGCGATCGCTGATCTCTACGCCTCCATGGGCGGGGAAGTGCTGTACGCCGGCAAGCCCTACCGGCCGATCTATGACCTGGCCCTGGCAAAGGCGGAGTCTGCTGCCGGCCGCAAGATCCCGCTCAATCGGGTGCTGGCGGTCGGCGACTCCGTGCGCACCGATTTGATGGGAGCGCGGACGCTGGGCGTCGATTTTCTTTTTGTGACGTCTGGCATCCACGCTGAAGAATTGGGCAGCCGCGAGCAGCCGGACGACGCTGCCCTGACGGCAACATTCACCGCGGCGGGCGGTGCACCGAAAGCAGTGATACGCGAATTGAGATGGTAGCGTTCAGGCCGCCGGAGCTGGGACTTCGGCGTCGCCGAATACCGCGTCGATCTTGTTCTTGAGCGTCTGCGCGTTGAACGGCTTGACGATGTAGTTCGACACGCCCGCTTTTTTCGCCGCGATCACATTTTCGGTCTTTGACTCCGCCGTGACCATGATGAACGGAATTTCGGCGAGCGAAGGGTCGGAGCGCATTTCCTGCAGCAGGGCAAAGCCGGTCATCGGCTCCATATTCCAGTCCGAAATGACCAGGCCGTAGTCACCTTTGCGTAATTTGGCGAGCGCAGCCGAGCCGTCATTGGCATCGTCGACTTGCTCAAAGCCCAGCTGCTTGAGCAGGTTGTGCATGATGCGAATCATCGTGTTGTAGTCGTCCACGACCAGTACAGGCTTGGTCAAATCGACAGCCATGGCGCGTCCGCCCGCAAAAGGGCTCTCCCCAAAAGGTGGCGATAAATACCAGTGGGCCTTGAATAACCCGTTAATTTGAAAGTTTGTTAACGGCGCGCTAACCGTAGCCGCGTTCCGAATGCTCTCCAGACGGAAAAAATGTGCAGGTCCATGACCGCAATTTCCTGTAAACGCCCGGATATCCGATGAGCACGCCAGTGCCGGCAAGGCAATTCCATGTTGCACGCGGCGGTGCTCAGGGCATCGAAGCCGGTCCGCTGGCCGGAGCCGTGGTGGCGGTTGGCAATTTCGACGGGGTGCATCGTGGTCACCGCGTCGTGATTGGCGCTGCACTCAGGCGTGCCCATGCGCTGGGGCGCAAAGCCGCGGCGCTCACCTTTACGCCGCACCCGCGGCTGTTCCTGCGGCCACAGGATTCGTTGTTCCAGTTGTCCAGCGAACGCAACAAACTGCGCCTGCTGGCGGCGACCGGACTCGACGGCGCCATCGTCATGACATTCGACGCCGCGCTGGCGGCGACGTCGGCGGAGCTTTTCGTCAGCAAAATTCTCGCAGGCGCGCTCGGCATCGGCGGCGCTGCGATCGGCTTCGATTTTCATTTCGGAAAGGACCGCGCGGGCTCGCCGGGCTTTCTGGCGGAGCAGGGCGCGCGGCTCGGGTTCTCGGTCGATGTCGCTCCACCGCTGGAGGACGAGGGCCGGCCGGTATCATCCGGCGCGGTGCGCGCGGCTCTTGCGGCCGGCAGGGTGGTGGAGGCAGCGGAGTTGCTGGGCGCACCGTGGTTCGTTTCCGGTGAAGTCATCCACGGCGACAAGCGTGGGCGCGAGCTTGGATTCCCGACGGCCAATCTCAGACTCGACCCCTCCTGCGGTCTCAAGCACGGCATCTATGCTGTGCGCGTTGACGTTGCGGGCAGACGTCATGATGGCGTGGCGAGCTTCGGCCGCCGGCCGATGTTTGATGACGGTGCGCCGTTGCTCGAAGTGTTCCTGTTCGATTTTGGCGCTGATCTCTACGGGCAGACAATCGATGTCGCCTTCATAGGCTGGATCCGCCACGAACAGACTTTCGAATCGATTGAGGCACTCAAGCGTCACATGGCGGCGGACGTTGCCCAGGCCCGTGACGCGCTTCAGCGCGCCGGCAACGCATTTCCGCTGCTGGGTGACATTTAGCCGATTGGCCTGCTACATACCCGCCATGTCAAAGCCCGAGCGCGACTATTCGGAGACGCTGTTCCTGCCGCAGACGGAGTTTCCGATGCGCGCCGGGCTGCCACAGCGCGAGCCGGAAATTCTGGCACGCTGGGAAAAGGCGGATCTGTATCGGCAGCTTCGTGATACCGCCGCGGGCCGCGATAAATTCATTCTGCACGACGGCCCGCCTTATGCGAACGGCAACATCCACATCGGTCACGCGCTTAACAAAATTCTCAAGGACGTGGTGACGCGCAGCCAGCAGATGCTCGGCTTCGACTCCAACTACGTGCCCGGCTGGGACTGTCACGGCCTGCCGATCGAATGGAAGATCGAGGAAGAGAATTACCGCTCGAAGAACAAGGCGAAGCCAAATTTATCAGACCCGGCCGCGATGGTGGCATTCCGGCAGGAGTGTCGCGCCTATGCCGAGCATTGGCTCAACGTGCAGCGCGAGGAATTCAAGCGGCTCGGCGTCGAGGGCGACTGGGCCCATCCTTACACGACGATGGATTTTTTCGCCGAGGCCCAGATTGCGCGTGAACTGATGAAGTTCGCCGCCAACGGCACACTCTATCGTGGCTCGAAGCCGGTGATGTGGAGCGTCGTGGAGAAAACCGCATTGGCGGAAGCGGAAGTTGAATACGAGGACTACACCAGCGATCAGGTCTGGGTGAAGTTTCCGGTGGAGACCGTCGATCTGGAATCATCGGCTGACCCGAAGGCAACGGCTTTGGCAGTCAACCTGAATGACTGGGGCGCCTCCGTTGTCATCTGGACCACCACGCCCTGGACGCTTCCCGGCAACCGCGCCATCAGCTTCTCGCCGAAGATTGAATACGGCGTCTATCGCGTGACGGATGCGCCGGCCGACAACTGGGCGAAAGTCGGCGACGTCCTGATCCTCGCCGACAAGCTCGCAGCCGATGTGTTCAAGCAGGCGCGCGTTGCGGGTTATGAAAAAATCCAGGATGTGCCTACCGAGATTCTCGCCGGAATGGCCTGCACTCATCCGCTTTCGCAAAAGGGCTACAACTTTGTTGTCCCGCTGCTTGCCGGCGAGCATGTCACCGACGATGCCGGCACCGGCTTCGTGCACACGGCGCCCGGTCATGGTCGCGAGGATTTCGAGGTTTGGACAGCAAACCGTGCGGCGCTGGAAACGCGCGGCATCAATCCGGCGATCCCCTATACCGTCGACGAAAACGGCGCCTTCACCGAGGCAGCCCCCGGCTTCACCGGCAAGCGCGTCATCAATGACCAGGGTGAAAAGGGCGATGCCAACGAGGCAGTGATCAAAGCGCTGGCCGAAACCGGCATGATCATTGCGCGGAGCCGCTTGAAGCACCAATACCCGCACAGCTGGCGATCGAAGAAGCCCATCATCTTTCGGAACACGCCGCAGTGGTTCATAGCAATGGATAAGCCAATTACCAGCGGACACATTCGCTGGTCGCCGGACTCTGGCGTGGCTTCTTCGGACACATTGCGCAATAGGGCACTAAAGGCAATTACGGAAACGCGCTGGGTGCC
>DASSIJ010000333.1:0-51541 GCA_035692045.1 Pseudolabrys sp.
CGAGTTAGGGCGGCACTAAGCCGCCACGGTCGCCGACGCGACATCCAGCCGCACCAGCCCGGGCTCACCTGCAAGCCAGGCGGAGCTGATGGTCCACATCCCGCCCGTTAGGCAGGGCATTGCATCCGGGCAGCGACGCGCCCCCGGCGCCCTCTGATGGACCCATGGTTGTAACCGTCTGAACCGATTGCGACCTTGGGCACGCTAGATGGGCGCAACAACGGCCGGAACCAAAGGCGGGGGGCCGCGTTAATAGTGCGTAAATCGCTGGGCGGCTCCCCCCTTACCCCCCGAATAGCCGACTGGCGAAGAGACCCCGAGTTTAGGCTCGGGGTCTTTTTTTATTTATTTCGGCACACGGGGGCCTGTCGCACGGCAGCCCTACCCCGTTGCCGTTGGCTCCTCCTATCCGATGTAAGATACAATTATTCGTTCGGTCACCCTCCGCTTTCCCAATCTGGAGCCCTTCCATGTCCACCACCGGCTGGGTCGTTCTTGGCATTCTTGTCGTCGTCGTGTTCTGGGCGATCAGTATCTACAACGGCCTGGTCGCGATGCGACAAAGGACCAACCAGGCATTTGCCGATATCGACGTCCAGCTCAAGCAGCGTCACGACCTCATTCCCAATCTCGTGGAGACTGTCAAAGGATACGCCGCACATGAGCGCGGAACGCTGGAAGCGGTCGTCCAGGCGCGCAACGCCGCGATTGCAGCACCCGGTGTCGAACAGAAGGTGGCGGCTGAAAATGTTCTCAGCGGCGCGCTGCGGCAGTTGTTCGCTTTGTCGGAGAACTATCCGAATCTGAAGGCCAACGCGAACTTCCAGCAACTGCAGAGCGACCTATCCGATATCGAAAACAAGCTCGCGGCCTCCCGCCGCTTCTTCAACAACGCGGTGCAGGAATACAATACGGGCATCCAGCAATTCCCGGCGTCGCTGTTCGCCGGAATGTTCGGCTTCGTACAACGCACGTTTTTCGATCTTGGCGAGAGCCGTACCCAGCTCGAGCAGGCACCGAGCGTGAAGTTCTGATGCGTTCAGCGTCGGCCGGTGACCGATTCTCCGCCATGCCGGGCCATAGGCGTCCGAAGGACGGCGTGCTTTCGCACACCTATGTGCCGGGCATCCACGTCTTGCTTTCTTAAGGCGTGGATGGCCGGGACGAGCCCGGCCATGACGCCCTCGATGACGAGGCGACATCATGGCCGCTTACGGTCTCTATTCGCATATCCAGTCGAACAAGCGCCGATCCGTCGCGCTGCTGATAGGCCTGTTCTTTCTGGTCTATGTGATGGTGTTCGCAGGCGCGTTGTTGGCCGAAGCACTCAGCTCATATTACGGAAGCAACGCGCCGATCGACTATCTCATCCACGCGGCCGTGTTCGATTTCGTCAAGGCATTTCCATTCGCCACGATCGGAGCGTTCATCTGGATCGCAATCGCCTACAAATTTCACCAGAAGATGATCGATGCCGTCACCGGCGCTCAACCGGTAACCCGGCAGGAAGAGCCCCGGCTTTATAATCTCCTCGAGAACCTGTGCATCTCACGCGGCATCACCATGCCGACGCTGCGTATTGCCGACGACGACGCACTCAATGCCTTCGCGACCGGTCTCAACCAAAAGCAATATTCGATTACGGTAACACGCGGGCTGATCAACGCACTCAACGATCAGGAAATCGAGGCCGTGCTCGGGCACGAACTCACCCACATCCGCAATGGCGACGTGCGCATGCTGGTGATCGCGGTGGTGATCGCAGGCGTGGTTTCGTTCTTCGGCGAACTCGTATTCCGGATTTTCTTCCAGAACGTAATGTGGGGTCGCGGGCGGCGATCGAGCAGCGACGATCGCAAGGGTGGTGCCGGCCTCGCCATTATTATCGCTATCGCGATCATCGTCGTGGTCTGGATTCTGTCGATCGTGATCCGTTTCGCGCTGTCACGCCAGCGCGAATACCTCGCCGATGCCGGTTCAGTGGAGCTCACGAAAAATCCTGATGCCATGATCTCGGCGCTGCGCAAGATTGAAGGGCGTGGCGAAATACCCGGCGCGAATTCGGCCGTGATGGAAATGTGCATCGACAATCCGCGCGTGGGCTTTTCCAATGTCTTCGATACGCATCCACCGGTCGAAGCGCGTGTCGAGGCGCTGGTAAAATTTGCCGGCGGTCACGATCCTGGGCCGCTCGTCCTGGAAGCGCCGGCGTCACAGGCCCAACTTGACGATCAGTCGGCAGAGGCAAATGTTGAAGCCGGCCCGTGGGGCGACGCGCCGCAACAACCGGCCGCGCAAAGGGGTCCCTGGGAATCAGGGCCCAATCCGCCAGGCTCGCCTGGCCCGTGGGGACCGCGGGGTTCCTGAGTCGAGCGGTAACCTGCTTAATGCCCCTCGAACGAAATCAGCGTCCGCACCGGTACGTCCAACTTGCGCAGCTTGTCGGCGCCGCCGAGTTCGGGCAGGTCGATCACAAAACAAGCTGCAAGAACATTGGCGCCGAGTTGGCGCAGAAGTTTCACCGCGCCTTCGGCGGTGCCGCCGGTGGCGATGAGATCGTCCACCAGAATCACGCGCTCGCCCTTCTCGACCGCGTCTTCGTGCACTTCCATTTCGTCGAGACCATATTCCAGTGAATACGCGATAGTTACTCTCTTATGAGGGAGTTTGCCCTTCTTGCGGATCGGGATGAAACCTGCCGAGACCTGATGCGCGACCGCACCGCCGAGGATGAACCCGCGCGCCTCGATGCCCGCGACCTTGTCGATCTTCATGCCGGCCCACGGCTGCACCAGTTCGTCGACCGCGCGCCGGAAAGCACGGGCGTCGCCCAGCAGTGTTGTGATGTCCCGGAACATGATGCCGGGCTTCGGGTAGTCCGGAATCGTCCGGATTGCCGCGCGTAAATCGTCTTTAAATGAGGGTGACGTCATAGTCGGCCTTCACGCGTCCGGCAGCCAGCGTCGCGGTGTCTCACGCTTGTCGTCGTAGGCCGCCTCGAAAACGGGCGCGGCGAGCGTCGACTCGATGTGCAGGACGGTCTCGCCGACGTTTGAAAACCCATGTTTTCGCCCCGCCGGGACGATGATCAGTTGTCCGGCCGTCAGCGTGACGTGCTCATCGTCAATCCACACGTCGGCCTGCCCTTCGCGAACGCACAGTACTTCCTCGACCGCATGCAAATGGCTCGGTGCCCCGTGCCCAGGATCGCACCATTGCTCGAACATACAAAGCTGTTTTGCACTATTTGCCGCCGAGGCTCTCATGCGGGTCGTGACACCCGCTCGCCATTCCTCACTTGGCTGCTGATTCACATCGACGATACGCATCGGATCCTCAAATGAATTTGTTGCGTCAAAAGTGGAGGGCTCACTTGTTTGCTTTGCGACTGAGGCCCAGGCGATCAATCACCTTGGAATAACGGTCAAGGTCGTCATTCATGAAACGCACATAGTTCGCGGTGCCGTTTTCCTGCATGTCCATGCCAAGGATAGCCATGCGCTCGGCCATCGCCGGTTCACGCATAATTTTTGCGATCGCAGCCTGCAATCGTTCAACCGCTTTGGCCGAGATGCCCGCGGGGCCCTGCAGGCCCAACATATCGGCGATGTCAAAACCCTTGATTCCAAGCTCGTCGCAGGTCGGTACGTCCGGCAACGAAACCGCGCGTTTGAGCACGCTGACGCACAGGCCGCGCAACTTGCCTGCATTGATGTGCGAAATCACATTCGGAAGGCCCGACCACCCGGCCTGAATCTCGCCAGTCAGCAATCCGTTCACCAGTGCCGAGCCGCCGCGATAGGGAACGTGCAGCAACTTGATGCCGGTGCGCTCCGCGAAAATTTCCATTGTGAGATGGTGGATTGATCCGGCACCCGCCGACCCGTAACTCATGGCATCCGGCTTCGATTTTGCCAGGGCGATGAACTCGCTCAAATTGTTGGCCGGCACAGATGGAATAATCACGAGAGCGGTCGGCACCGTCGCAAGAGCAGTGATCGGCGTGAAATCTTTCAGCTTGTAGGTGGCCTCCGGGCTCATGTTGATGTTGATCGCAAGTGCGCCGGAGTCGTTCAACATCACTGTGTAGCCGTCCGGCGCAGCATCGGCGATCCGCTTTGCCGCCAATATCCCGCCGGCTCCCGGCACATTTTCGACGACAAATGGCTGGCCGAGAACATCCGACAAGCGCTGCGACAACAGGCGCGCCAGCACATCAGGATTGCCCCCCGGCGCAGCGGCGGCGAGGATATGGACTGGACGGTTGGGATAATTCTGCTCCTGCGACTGCGCAGTTGTCGCAAGCGCGACAAAAGCGAGCATAACCGTCAGATACACGATGTCGCGGCGCAAGCTGTCCCCCATCTCTTTTGGTCTAGGCCTCGCCCCAGACATCGCGGGCCAGTTCAATAACTAGGCGGAGCTTAGCTTCCTGTGCTTCGGGCGTCACGGGATTGCCGGTGTCAACGCTGGCAAAGCCACATTGCGGGCTCACCGCGAGATGATCGAGCGACACATGGCGGCTCGCCTCATCGAGCCTCATGCGCAACGCCGCCTTGTCTTCCAGCACAGGCGTCTTTGACGAAATCAAACCAAGCACCACCGATTTGTGCTTTGGGACGAAACGCAATGGCGTGAAGGTACCTGCGCGCGGGCTGTCGAACTCGAGAAAATAGAATGGGATTTCCAGCGCGTTGAACAGCCGTTCGGCCACGTCCTCGTAGCTCCCCTCGGCATGCCAATGACCGCCGCGATTGCCGCGACACAGGTGCATTCCGATGTGGAGCGTCTTCGGCGCCGCGCGCAGCACCCGGTTGGTGACTGCAATGTACGTATCGATCAGGCTGCTCCAGTCGTCGCCACGGGCCGCCAGCGCCGCCTGCACGTCGGGATCGCCGAATTTTGCGAATGCTGTCTCGTCGATCTGAACATATTGGCACCCCGCCCCCGCCAGGGCAGTCAGCTCTTTGTTGAACGCCTCGATCGTGTCGTCCCAGAACTGACCAATGTCACGATAGGCGAATGCGAGCACCGCGGCATCGCCACCCCGGAAATGCAACGCGCATGGGCCCGGAATCGTGATCTTGGGAAGCAATTTCGTCCGGCTTTTGAGAAAATTGAAATCAGCAACATTGATCGGGTGAGTCCAGCGCACGCGGCTTTTGATGAGGGCAACCGGTTGCGCTCCGCGTCCGCCCTCATCCGGCGCGCCTCTTGCATCCATGCCGGCGACGGTATCGATGCTCAGGTCGCCGAGTTGTTGATAGAAAAAGCTATGGTAAGACCTGCGACGGAATTCGCCGTCAGTCGCGAAACGCAGACCGATGCGCTCCTGCAAGGCAAGCGCATCTGAAATTGCCGCGTCTTCTGTCGCGGTTAGATCGGCCTGCGGAATTTCCCCGCGTGCGAAGCGCCCACGTTGCTCGAGGAGTGCTGCTGGCCTTAGCAGACTGCCTATGTGTTCGGCACGGAAAGGCGGCTTATCGCTGGTGACGGTGCCAGCATGAATATTCATGGCGCCGAAGTTACCGCCCGAGCACCCGGCCGGCAACTGCATCGAGTTTTTTGATCAGCTCAGGATCGCGGGCCTCCGGCGCGGTGATCAGCGCGGTATCGAGCGCACGGTCCGAGCCAATGGGACATGGCTCATGCTCGCGCGGAAAATCGCGCGCCAGACGCGCAACCAGGCCTTTCGCTTTTTCGGCATTCGCCAATAGCACCTTGATGATGTCCTGCACGGTGACGGCATCGTGATCCGGGTGCCAGCAATCGAAGTCGGTCACCATCGCTACGGTCGCGTAGCAGATCTCTGCTTCGCGCGCGAGTTTGGCTTCAGGCATGTTGGTCATGCCGATCACAGAATAACCGAGCTGCTTGTATGTCATGCTCTCGGCATAGGTGGAAAACTGCGGGCCCTCCATGCAAATGTAAGTGCCGCCCCAGTGTGGCGTGATGCCCTCCGCTATTGCCGCATTGCGCAGATGCGCACGCAGGAGAGGCGAAACCGGATGCGCGATCGAAACATGCGCTACCAGTCCCTTGCCGAAGAACGAGCTTTCGCGCTTGTGGGTGCGGTCAACGAACTGGTCGACCAGTACGAACGCGCCGGGCGGCAGCTCCTCCTTGAATGACCCGCAGGCCGACAGCGACACCAGATCGGTGACGCCCGCGCGCTTGAGGACATCGATGTTGGCCCGGTAGTTAATGTCGGATGGCGACAGCCGATGGCCCTTGTCGTGGCGCGACAGGAACACGACAGGCAAACCTGCAATTTCGCCGATGCGCAAAGGTGCGGACGGCTCGCCCCACGGGCTTGCGATGCGTTGCTCACGCACATTGGTGAGGCCCGGCAGATCGTAGATGCCCGACCCACCGATAATGCCGAGGATGGATTTGGTCATGCCTGCCCCAACCTTCCGCTGCCATCATCCGCGACCCGTCTTCGCCAAGGCTTCGACGGAGCTGATGCACAGGCCCTCCGAAGCGTAGCGAGGGAGGGAGACGGATGACCCTGTCATCGCCGGCGGTGTTTACCCCCACCGCGCCGCAGCTTACTGGATGCCCCGCCTTCGCAGGGCATGACAAGCGCAAAAAACAAAGGGCCCCTACCTCGGGGCCCTTCGTCAATTCCGGCTCGGCGGCGGGTCAGTGTACCGCCGACCACACTTTCTTCTTGGTGAAATACATGAGGCCCGCAAGCACGATCAGGAAGATCATGACCTGGAAGCCGATGCGCTTGCGCTGCACCAGGTGCGGCTCGGCCACCCACATCAGGAAAGCCGCCATGTCCTTGGAATACTGATCTATCGTCTGTGGGGCGCCGTCGTCGAAGGTGACCTGCCCTGCCTGGATTGGCGGCGGCATGGCGATGTTGTGGCCCGGGAAAAACTTGTTGTAGTGCCCGGCCTGCGGCAACTGGAAACCCTTCGGCGGATCCTCGTACCCCTTCAAGAGCGCGGCGATGTAATCGGGTCCCTGCTCCTGATATTGCGTGAATGCATCAAGGATGAACCAAGGGAAACCGCGCGAGTAGGTGCGTGCCTTGGCAAGTGTTGACATGTCAGGCGGCGCGGTGCCGCCATTGGCAGCCTTGGCGACCAGTTCATTCGCGAATGGCGGCGGGAAAGTATCCGCTGGCCGGCCGGGACGTTCGATCGGGTTGCCCTGGTCGTCCAGATCCTTGATCTTGAATTCGGACGCGACCGCCGCCGCTTGCGCTTCGGAGAAGCCGGGCCCGCCCGGATCGGCGAGATTGCGGAAAGCCAGCATCTGAATCGAATGGCAGACCGAGCAGACTTCCCGGTAAATCTTGAAGCCGCGTTGAAGCTGGGCCGGGTCATATTTCCCGAACGGTCCGGCAAACGACCAACTCAGCCTGGGCGGTGCCACTTGCTCCTCGGCCGTCGCGGGCAGCGCCAGCGCGGAGACCGCAACTGCAATCGTGAGAGCGAGAACCGTGCGCTTCATCATCATGACAGTGTCCCTGCTCACGCTTTCGCGCCCAAGACCGATTCCGAAATCGAATTCGGCAGCGGCTTGGTTTTTTCAAAGATGCCGAGCAGCGGCATGATGATCAGGAAGAACGCGAAGTAATAGACGGTGAAAACCCGCGACATGATGACGTAGATGCCCTCGGGTTGTTTCGAACCGAGCCATCCAAGGCCAACGCACGCGATCACCCACAGCCAGAAGAATTGCTTGAACAGCGGACGGTAACGCGCCGAACGCACGCGCGATGTATCGAGCCAGGGGATGAAGGCCAGCACCAGGATCGACGAGAAAAGCGCGATCACGCCCATCAGCTTGTCAGGGATCGACCGCAGGATGGCGTAGAATGGCAGGTAGTACCATTCGGGCACGATTTCCGCCGGAGTTACCGCCGGATTGGCGGGAATGAAATTGTCGCCGTTCAGGAGGTATCCCGGAATGTAGAACACGAACCAGGCGTAGACGATGCAGAAGCACGCCAGAAAGAAACCGTCCTTGACGGTCGCATAGGGCGTGAACGGAACGGTGTCTTTGTCGGACTTCGCCTCGATGCCCGTCGGATTGTTCTGGCCGGCAACGTGCAGTGCCCAAATGTGCAACACCACCACACCCGCGATCACGAACGGCAACAGATAGTGCAGCGAATAGAAACGATTGAGCGTCGGATTGCCAACCGCAAAGCCACCCCACAGCCAGGTGACGAGCGTCTCGCCGACGCCGGGAATGGCCGAGAACAGGTTGGTGATCACTGTAGCCGCCCAGAAGCTCATCTGGCCCCAGACCAGCACGTAGCCCATGAAGCCGGTGGCCATCATCAGCAGGTAGATGATGACGCCAAGGATCCAGAGAACCTCGCGCGGCTCCTTGTATGACCCGTAATAGATGCCGCGGAACATATGAATATAGACGGCGAGGAAGAACATCGACGCGCCGTATGCATGCAGGTAGCGCAACAGCCAACCGAAGTTGACGTCGCGCATGATGCTCTCGATCGACCTGAACGCCAGATCGACATGCGGCGTGTAATGCATCGCCAGCACGATGCCGGTAACGATCTGCACGCCGAGCATGAACGCCAGGATGCCGCCGAACGTCCAAAGATAATTCAGGTTACGCGGCGTCGGATAGGCGACGAATGAAGAATGAATCAGGCCGCCAATCGGCAACCGTTTCTCGAACCATTGCAGAAATTTGTTCTGCGGTTGGTAGGTCGAGTGTCCGCTCATGATTGAACCTTGAATGCGACGTTTCGCTCAGCCGATCTGAATCTTGGTGTCGGATACGAACTTGTAGGGTGGCAGAAAAAGGTTTTTCGGCGCCGGACCTTTGCGGATGCGGCCCGCAGTGTCGTACTGCGAGCCGTGGCACGGGCAGAACCAGCCGTCATATTCGCCCTGATGGGCGAGCGGGATGCAGCCGAGATGGGTGCAAATTCCGATGACGACAAGCCATTGATCGTGGCCTGGCTTGACGCGCGCCGAATCCGGCTCCGGATCAGGAAGGTCGGCAACGTTGACCTTTTGCGCCTCTTCAATCTCTTTTTTTGTCCGGTGGAAAACGAAAATCGGCTTCGAGCGCCAGAACACCTTGATGATCTGCCCGTCGGCGATAGGGGCAAGATCGACCTCGATCGGTGCGCCGGCCGCTATGGTCGAAGCGTCGGGATTCATTTGCGCGATCAGCGGCACCAGTATCGCCGCAGCGCCCACCGCGCCGACGGCGCCGGTGGCTACATACAGAAAATCGCGGCGCGTGTGCTCCGCCGAAGACACGGTCGTCACTTCTTGGGTCCTCTCCTCCGGCTGGCTTATTCTTCCGCCCGCGGCTGGAGCCCGGGACCGAAGTCTCGCGGCGGCGGGGACGGACCGGTTGCGGCAGCCCTGGAAAAGGCAGGACAGCGCGTCGGTGGCGTTCTATTGGCATCCTTGCAGTGCAAGCGCAAGCCCGCAGAGGCGCAGCCGGCAAAAGTGGCCAGCGGTTTTGAGCCCGGACGCGCTTTAAATGTTACACTACGAGCGAAATCCGGGCGGCCGACCGGTCCCCACCCAGCCTGGTGGCGCGCCTGCACCTGCGAGGATTAGCCGCATAAATCGTTCGTCTAGAGCGGTTTAATCCCCCGCCAGAAGAAATCGCCAACCCACCATGCGGATCGCCCTCTACGAGCCGGACATTCCCCAGAATACCGGCACGATTCTTCGGCTCTGCGCCTGCTTGGGGCTTGAAGCGCACATCATCGAGCCGGCCGGCTTCCCGGTCACCGATCGCGCGTTCCGCCGTGCCGGCATGGACTATCTCGACCAGGTCGCCCTCACCCGCCACAGGTCGTTTGAGGCCTTCGAAGAGTGGCGGGCCCATGAGCGGCTGTCCTTGATCCTGCTTTCGACCACGGGCGAACAATCGTACCTCGACCACGTCTACGGCACCGACCAGGTGCTTCTGTTCGGGCGCGAGAGCGCAGGTGTACCGGGCTCAGTGCACAAGGCGGCTGGAGCGCGCCTGCGAATTCCAATGCGTCCGGGCATGCGCTCGCTCAATGTCGCAATGGCGGCCGCTATCGTTGCGAGCGAGGCCCTACGCCAGACGGGCGGCCTGCCGCGCTGATAAGATGAGCTATGGCCCGACCCGTTCTCCTGGCAGCGGCGTTCGCCTTCGCATTTGGCGCCATTGATGCGAATGCAGCTCGGACGTTGCTCAAAGATTTCATGGCGCGTCCGCCCGCCGGCGCGGACGAGCCCGCGATTTCCGTGCTTGCCCTGGAAGCCTGTCTGCGGCGGGGGCAGGAACTGGACCGAACCGGAACGGCCATCGACTACGAAATAGCGGTGATCGATCGTGAAGCGGCGGAAGCACTCCTGCTGCAAAAACAACTCAATGCGGAATTGCCAACGGTCCAGGAGTATGATGAGCCTGCGCTCAATGAATTCCAGCGCCGCGTTATTCGTCATGAAGAGTTGGCCAGGAAATTCCAGATGGAATTTCCACTCTATCAAAACAAACAAAAGGCTTACGACGCTGCCGTTGAAGAATTCGAACACGTTATCTGTGCAAGCCGGTTTCGCCGCGACGACCTCGATGCGGCCAGAACCAAACTCGACCTAAAATAGCGCGCGCCGTGCCAGAGCGATCCGGATCAGGTATGATGCAAACTGGAGCCATTGATGGACGCCGGACAACTTGAAACCCGCAAGACGCGCGCGCGAACCTGGTTCGAAGCGCTGCGTGATGATATTTGCGTGGCCTTCGAGGCGCTGGAAGATGCGTTGCCCGCGAACGCTCCCCTCGCCGACCGTTCGGCTGGCCGTTTCGTTCGTACGCCGTGGCAGCGAACCGACCATGGCGGCGCACCGGGCGGTGGCGGCGTGATGGCAATGATGCACGGACGCGTCTTCGAGAAAGTCGGCGTGCATTGTTCGACCGTGCACGGCGAGTTCGCGCCGGAATTCCGCAAGGAGATTCCAGGCGCCGACCGAGACCCTCGTTTCTGGGCATCGGGCATTTCGCTCATCGCGCATCTGCACAGCCCGCACGTGCCGGCAGTGCACATGAACACCCGCTTTGTCGTCACCAGCAAATCCTGGTTCGGTGGCGGCGCGGATCTCACGCCGCTTCTGGACCAGCGCCGCAGTCAAACCGACCCCGACAGCATTGCCTTCCATGCCGCGATGAAAACGGCGTGTGACTCGCATGCCGAGATCGCGCCTTACGACAAATACAGGAAATGGTGCGACGAGTATTTCTTTCTCAAGCACCGGAACGAGCCGCGCGGTGTTGGCGGCATTTTTTACGACTATCTCGAAACCGACTGGGACGAAACTTTCGTCTTCACGCAGGACGTCGGCCGCGCGTTTCTGCGCGTTTACCCCGGTTTGGTGCGGAAGAATTTCACGATGCCATGGAGTGAAGCCGACCGCGAAGAACAACTGGTCCGTCGCGGCCGCTACGTCGAATTCAATCTGCTTTACGACCGTGGCACTATTTTCGGCCTCAAGACTGGCGGCAACGTGGAGTCGATCTTGTCCTCCATGCCACCTGTCGTGAAGTGGCCCTGACTCAACCCTGAAGTGAAAGACTTGGGCTGCAGTGCGAATAGCTCGCCATCAGCGCAAATTCGGTCGCTGTCGCTTGCTCTGCGCAAAGTGCACTGGCAAAAGCGCGCCGCTTTTCAGTTGGATTGAGCGACCGGGACAATGTCGGGCGACGATCAGTTCCTGCAAGCAATCGAAGCAGTCTATGCGAGCGGGCTCGATAGCGAGCGCTTGCCGGAAGCATTGGAATCGACCAGTTCGTTACTCGGTAGCGTCGGCGCGTGTTTCGAGATCATCGACAAGTCGACAAGGCAGCATCGCATGTTTTGTGCCGCCGGTGCGCCCACGGTCGGCCGCGATACCTATCTTGCAGAGTTTGCGGTAAACAATCCCCGTATTCCTTTCGGTCTTCGACAACCGGTCGGCAGCGTGCTGTGGGATCATCTCATTCTGGATGAAGCCGGCATGGCACGCGATGCATTTTATTCCGAATTCCTCCCGCATTTTGGCCTGCGTTATTTTATGGCAACCGTACTGGAGCAGTCCACGGAGACATTGGCCGCCGTTAGCGTCCAACGGACTCGCAAGCAAGGCCATGTGGGCAAGCGCGAGATCGCCCTCATGCGGCGACTCTCCCCGCACTATCAGCGTGCGCATGACGTCGCGACCCGCTTGAGAACAGCTGGCGCCCGCGGCGGCGTGCTGGAAAATGCGCTGGAGTGGCTTGCCGATGGCGTTGCGCTGCTGCACGCCGATGGTGACATTGTCTATGCCAACGATACGTTTCGTGTGCTTGCGCAACGGGGCGACGCATTCCGCATTGCCGGGCGCACCATAGAATTTGCGACGCATGGAGCGCGCCGCCTGTTCGAAGCCGCGCTCGGGGCGGTAAAAAAAATCGGCGACCCGTCGGACGATGGCTTGCCGACCGACTTTCCAGTTCCACGGAGGGATGGAATGCCGGCATATATCGTCTCGGTTCGTCCGCTTTTGCGCGGGAAGGCGCGGGAGACACAGGCTCAAGCCGACGTCATGCTGCTTATGCGCGATCCACTCTGGCGAAACGCCGCCACGAGCCAAATGCTGCAGCGATTGTTCAATCTGACCAATGCGGAGGCGCATTTGGCACACGCGCTGTGCACCGGCGTGACGACAACCACATATGCGCTTGATCGCAATGTGAGCCTCAACACCGTCTATTCTCACCTGAAGCACATACGGGAAAAGACCGGGTGCAAGAGCGTACCCGAACTCATCCGCAAGTTTGGCGAATTGAACGTACCGCTGCGACCTGGCTGATCAACTCAGCGTAGCGCGCCCCACACCAGAAATACGCCACCTAGCAACACAACGGCATCGAGGATTGCCGTGTGTACGTGCACCGGCATACGCTGGACGAAGGCTTTGGCGAGAAACGCGCCAGGCAAAGCCACGATCCCGATCAGAAATGCGAAAGCGATCACTTGCGCGGTAATGACGCCCGCAATTCCGAACACCGAAACTTTCACGATACCAATAACAATCGAAATGGCAGCATCCGTTGCGATCACACCGGCGCCTTCGACGCCGGCGGCCATCAACAGCGAAAGCAAAATCACACCCGACCCTGCTGTCGCACCAACCACGAAACCATAGCCGAGCGAGCCAAGGGCCAGGCCCCCGTCCCCAAACTTGACGCCGTGATATTTCAGCAGCCGCCGCAGCGGCACACTCAGGATCAGCATGCTGCCGATCACCAGCGCCGCACCGGCGCTCGAGAGCCGCGTGTAGCCCCACGCACCGAGTACGCAGGTTGGAACGGACGTCGCAAGCACGATCGCAGCACGCCGCCAGTCCGCATATTTCGAAAATGCAAAGACGCGGCTGGAATTGGTGAACATCGCCGATATGGCAATGATCGGCACGACAGGCTCGGCGCCAATCAATGGCACCAACACCAGCGGCATCAGCGCGCCGGTCCCATAGCCCGACACGCCGCCGACGATCGATGCAACCAGCGCAACCGCCGCAACCGGGATCAGCTGCCAGAATGAAATGTCGTGAAAGCCGGAGAGGATATCCATGGACTAATCGCGCGCTCTTGGCCTACCGACCCGCATTTGTCGCAGCATCAGCTATGCCATCGAGCGCGCGACGGTCCTCCGGAAACCCGGCCGCGATCCACGCTTGTTCCGCGGCGGCAATCGCAGCGCCCAATGCCGGTCCTTGCGCCACACCACGTTTCATGAAGTCCGCTCCCTTGAGCGGAAACGCCGGCGGGGTCCACCGCTGCGGCAGCGTGGCGAGCGCGTGCCATTCGGACTCGTGCGCCGTCGCGGTCGAACGCGCCCATCCGAGTAGCACGCGATCAGTGAATTGCTGCGCCCTCAGCTGATACAGCAGAGCCTTCGCCGACTTCTCACCGTATAGCGGCGAAATGCGTCCCCAGCCCTCTCCCATCGACGCAAGCCGCTCATGCTCGTTGTTGGCCAGACGCAGCTTTTGCCACAGCCGTTCGGCATCTTCCGGAATGGCGACGGCGAGCGCGCCAAGCCGGCGCACGGCATTCGGCTCCGTACCTATCGCCGCTTCTACCTTCGCCATGTTCTCGAAGCTCGCCAGATAACTCACGCCGCCAAGCACACGCAGCAGCAATCCCGAGTCGGTCATTGAGATCAGCGTCGGCACCGCGTGCGGGGCAACGACAAGTTTCATCATCTCCATGCGCAGGCGCTCGCGCGAGAGCTGGTCGAGGCCATCACGGCCGGCAATGCACGCGGCAAGGCCGGCGGCGTCGGGGTGGTCACTGGTGCCGTAGGCTGCGTGGAAACGGAAAAAGCGCAGGATGCGCAGATAGTCCTCGGCGATGCGTTTGGCCGGATCGCCGATAAAACGCACGCGGTGGTGACCGAGATCGTCGAGCCCACCGGTATAATCATAGATTGCGCCATCGCGCGTTGCCGACAGCGCGTTGATGGTGAAATCGCGCCGTTCGGCGTCGGCCTTCCAGTCGCGCCCGAATTCGACCTTGGCATGGCGGCCGTAGGTCTCGACGTCCTTGCGCAGCGTCGTCACCTCGAAAGGATGCTTGTCGATAACGACCGTGACAGTGCCGTGCTCGATACCGGTCGGGACCGGCTTGAATCCGGCGGCCGTAACGCGCTTCACAACTTCTTCCGGCACCGCGGTGGTAGCGACGTCAACCTCGGCAATCGGCATTCCCAGCAATGCGTTTCGCACCGCGCCGCCGACGACGCGCGCCTCCTCGCCATCGCAATCGAGCACAGCGAGCAGGCGCGGCAGCGCGCCACTTGCGAACCAGCCGGCGTCGTCCAGTTTCCGATCGGTACGGCCCGTCTGCGACTGCATCACTTCGTGGTCCCCGGCACGAATTTGCCGTTTTCCATATGCGCCGGCACGTAGGTTGAACCGGGTGGCGCGCCGGAAAAATGCGCGAAATAGATAAAGCTGCCGAGCACCAGGGCCAGTGCAACAATGGCAAGCGATGCCACGCGCAGCAGCGGCCAGGACTTGAAATCCATCACGCCAGCCTGCGTCGCCCACAAGAACACCGCGTAAAGCACAAACGGCGTCAGGAACAGGACGATTTCGGTGAAGACCGGACGGATCATCGGTAAATCCGATCGTGAAGATTGCGCAGGATACCAGCCGTCACGCCCCAGATGTAATGCTCGCCGAAAGTGATTGCGTAGTAGTGCCGCGTCATCCCCTGCCACTCGCGCGAATGGCGCTGCATATTCGTCTGATCCATCAGGAAGGTGAGCGGCACCTCGAAGGTGTTGTCCACCTCCGCGACGTTGAGCTTGAGCGTGAAGTCGGGCTTTACGCGCGCGATCACCGGCACGATACGATAGCCAAGCGTCGTCATGTAGAGATCGAGGTAGCCGAACGGCTCGACATACGAGCGGTCGAGACCGATTTCCTCCCGCGCTTCGCGCAGCGCCGAAGCGCAGGGGTCTTTGTCGTCCTTGTCGATCTTGCCGCCGGGAAATGAAACTTGCCCGGCGTGATCGGGCAAATGCTGGGCACGCTGGGTGAGCAGCACCGTCGGCTCGGGATGGTCGACAATCGGCACCAGCACAGCCGCCGGACGGATCGGCCGCACTTCCGCGATTTTCCGCATGACCGGATCGGCGTCGTGATCGCCGCGCGCAGGTATCACGCCGGGATCAGCGAGCCCTTCAGGCACAGTAAGTGTCAACCGCCGACGCACGCGCGCGAAAAATTCCGACGCCGTGAGGTCGGACGTCACCGCCTCCTGCATTAGAGCGTGACCCATTTTAATTTAATCACCATGCTCTCCTGACATTGATTTTTGGAATCGAGGCCTACTTTTCGGAACCATGCGCTACGCAAACTCCCGCAATACGCTTGCTTCTGCCATCGAAAAGAACTCGCCTCCGGACATAACACCGAACATCATTTTGCCACCGACCTCGCGTTCCTCCCCGAGCGCCACCAGGTCGTAGAACAGAGCGCGCGTAACCTTCGCCCAGAGTTCGCGTCGCACATGCAAATAAGGCTTGAGGCCGCCGTTCGCCGGCTGCGGCTCAAAGCGCAGCGCGTGCGCTGGACCGGCAGTAACCCAATCGTCGACGTTGGTGCGGAACTGAAGGACCCGTCCATCGTCACCGGACGACGACTTCATTTCCACGGCAAGAAACGGCACATCGTCGACAACAATCCCAACTTTCTCCACGGGAGTAACCAGGAAATACTTCCCGCCTTCCCGTTTGAGCACCGAGGCGAACAACTTGACCAGGGGCGGCCGCCCGATCGGCGTCTTCTGATAGAACCATGTTCCATCGGTCGCGATCCGCATGTCGATGTCACCGCAAAAGGGGGGATTCCAGAGGTGGACGGGTGGCGGACCCCTGTTTTCGCGGGGTAGCGATGCCGTCAGTGCTTCCAAACCGCTCTGCCCTGCCTTCGCCATTGTTTTCCTTCGATAATCAGGCCGCCGCGCGCCTGTTCGCATCTTCGTGATTGGCCGGCTCGGTGGCGGAAGATAGCGTAAGCTTGGCCACAGATTGAGGCAGATTCGCCCGAATGACGCAGCAATATCGACCCTGGTGTGTTTGTTGCATAGCACCCGGGGAGACTCCTGACGGACGACGAAAGGAATAGAAATCATGGCGAAGGCGAGCGGCGAAAGTCTGGAAAAACTGGAAGACATGATCGTGCGCGCGGCTGAATCGACGGCTGCTCACGTCCGCGCCGCAAAGGCCGCGATCGGCGCCGTGATCTTCGGTCAGGACCTGGTGATAGAGCGTGCCTTGGTCACCGTGCTCTCTGGTGGTCACGGGCTCCTTGTGGGGGTGCCGGGCCTCGCCAAAACCAAGCTGGTTGACACAATGGGCACCGCGCTCGGCCTTGATGCCCGTCGTATCCAGTTCACCCCGGATCTGATGCCGTCCGACATTCTTGGCACCGAGGTGCTGGAAGAAAACCCGGGCGGCAAGCGCAGCTTCCGCTTCATTGCAGGCCCGGTATTCGCACAGTTGCTCATGGCAGACGAAATCAATCGCGCTTCGCCACGCACGCAGTCAGCGCTTCTGCAGGCGATGCAGGAGCAGCATGTGACCGTCGCCGGAGCCCGTCACGACCTGCCCAAGCCATTTCACGTCCTGGCAACGCAGAACCCGCTTGAGCAGGAAGGCACCTACCCGCTCCCCGAAGCACAGCTCGATCGCTTCCTGATGGAAATCGATGTCGACTATCCAGACCAAGAGGCCGAACGCAAGATCCTGTTCGATACGACTGGCGCGGACGAGTCGCGCGCCAAGGTGGCAATGAGCGCGGACGATTTGGTGGCAGCACAGCGCCTGGTCCGTCGTCTGCCGGTCGGTGAGTCCGTGGTGGAGGCAATCCTGGCGCTTGTGCGGTCCGCACGACCTGGTCCCGAAGGGGGCGAAATCGGCAAGCTCATCTCCTGGGGTCCGGGCCCGCGCGCAAGTCAGGCCTTGATGCTGGCCGTGCGTGCACGCGCGCTTCTGGACGGGCGCTTCGCGCCGTCGGTGGAAGACGTGCTCGAACTGGCCGAGCCAGTGCTCAAGCACCGCATGGCCCTGACCTTCGCCGCGCGCGCGGAAGGCGAAATCATTCCCAATGTGATCCGGCGGCTGAAGGCGCGCATTGGATAGTGGCAATGGTGGAGTCACGGTCGAACAACCTCGAGAGCAATGCGGTACGGCAGGCAACTGTCGGCGCTCGTAAGCTCACCGACGCCATGCCGCGGCTCATTCTTGAGGCGCGTCGTGTCGCATCGACGGTCATTCACGGTCTGCACGGCCGCCGTCGCGCCGGACCGGGGGAGAATTTCTGGCAATACCGCCGTTTCGTATCGGGTGAGCCTGCGCAAAATGTCGATTGGCGGCGCTCCGCGCGCGACGATCATCTTTATGTGCGCGAGCGCGAATGGGAGGCCTCACATACGGTGTGGATCTGGCCGGACCGCTCGCCTTCGATGTCTTTTACATCTGCTTTGTCGAACGACAGCAAGCTCGAGCGTGGGCTTGTGATCTCCTTCGCACTCGCCGAGGTGCTGGTTCAGGGCGGCGAACGCGTCGGCATTCCGGGACTCATGCGCCCGACCGCAAGCCGCAACGTCATCGAAAAAATGGCAGAAGCGTTCCTGCATGATCCAACCGAGCGCGCCAGCCTGCCGCCGTCGTTCGTCCCATCGCCATTATCCGAAATCGTGATGCTGTCGGACTTGTGGGCTCCGATTGGCGAGGTGAGAAACACAATCGCCCAGCTTTCTGCCACCGGCGCGCACGGACACGTCGTGCAGGTCGTTGATCCGGCTGAAGAGAGCTTTCCGTATTCCGGCCGTGTCGAGTTTATAGAGCCGGAAGGTGCCGGCAGCGTTACTGCCGGCCGCGCTGAAACGTGGCGCAACGATTATCAGGGCATCGTCGAGCGTCACCGGGCAGCGATCCGCGCCGAAACGGATTTGCGCGGCTGGAGTTTCGCTATCCATCGCACCGACAGGCCCGCGAGTGAACTCCTGCTGGTGCTGCATTCGCGCATGGGGGACAACGCACAACCAAACCTCGTCAACAGTCGGTACGCCCCGGCAAGCCCTGCGAGCGCCGCATGATCGGCTCATTGCCGCTTGGCTTTGCCCAACCTCTGGTTCTGCTCGGGTTGCTCAGCCTGCCGATATTGTGGTGGCTGTTGCGGCTGGTGCCTCCCCGCCCGCGGCGCATCAATTTTCCGCCGACGCGTTTGCTGTTCGAGATCGCTCCAAAGGAAGAAACGCCGGCGCGAACGCCCTGGTGGCTCACGCTGCTGCGGCTTACGCTGGCGGCACTCGTCATCATCGCCGCTGCCGGACCTTTGTGGAATCCACCACTCGCGACAGCAGATCGGGCCGCGCCGCTGTTGATCCTGGTCGATGACGGTTGGCCGGCCGCGTCAGCCTGGGATGCGCGGCTGCGTACGGCAGACGAGATGATCGCACGGGCCGAAGCAGACAACCGGGGCGTCGCTGTACTGCCGATGTCGGAAACAGAGCGCGACATTTCGCTGCAGGTCGCAGGCGCCGCACGCGTTCAAATCAAGCAGATCAAGCCGAAACCTTACGGGATCGAGCGCACGGATGCGCTTCCGATGATTGAGCGCTTTCTGTCAACCAGCCCGAACGTCGAAGTTATCTGGCTTTCGGACGGCGTTGATCTCGGCAAGGGCGCCAACTTCGTTGAAGGCCTGAAGCAGATTATCGGCAGCCATCCGCTGACCGTGGTCGAAGGAGGTCTGCCGCCCTCACATGCGCTGACCGCAGCCGACAATGCTGCCGGTGCGCTGACCGTGAAGGTTCTGCGCACGCAAATGAATCCTGGCGATACCGGCCTGGTGAGCGCGATCGACCTCAAGGGCCTGCCGGTGGGTGAGGCGCCTTTCAGCTTCAAGCCCGGGGAGCCCGAGGCCGACGCCAAGATCGATTTGCCGGTCGAAATTCGCAACGACGTGGCGCGGCTTGAAATCGTCGGCGAACATTCAGCGGGCGCCGTGCAGTTACTCGACAAGCGCTGGCGCCGGCGCACTGTCGGCGTCGTCTCCGGATCAACCGCAGACCGTTCGCAGCCTTTGATTGGTGCGACCTACTATCTTTCTCGCGCACTCAACCCGTTCGCCGATGTCAGCCTTTCGGAAGGCGCGGCACCTGCGGAAGCTGTGACGCGATTCCTCGACCGGCATTTGCCGATGTTGATCCTTGCCGATGTCGGCAACGTGACCGACGCCCTCGATCGCTTGAACAAGTGGATCGACAATGGCGGCGTGCTGGTTCGTTTTGCCGGACCGCATCTCGCACAGGCCGACGACAATCTCGTGCCGGTGAAACTGCGGCGCGGGGGCCGAATATTGGGCGGCAGCCTGAGTTGGGACAAACCGCAGCCGCTCGCCGCCTTCTCGCGCGAAAGCCCGTTCAACGGAATGACGGTTCCGACTGATGTGACGGTGACCCGGCAAGTGCTGGCGGAACCGGACTCGCAGCTGAACGACCGTACCTGGGCGACGCTTGCTGATGGCACGCCGCTGGTCACCGCCGAGCGTCGCGGCAAGGGGTTGATTGTGCTGTTCCATGTGACGGCCGATAGCCGCTGGTCGGATCTGCCACTGTCAGGCGCTTTCGTCGATATGCTGCGGCGGCTGGTGGCGCTTGCCGGCTCCACCGCAACGGCCGAAGGCGAGAATGCTGCCACGGAGAATGCCAATAGCCGCACGGCTCAGGTCGTGCCTCCAACACGCGTTCTTGATGGTTTCGGCGCGTTTACAACGCCGCCGCCGACCGCCCGTCCCATTCCGAGCAATTTTACCGGGCGCGGCAGCCTCGATCATCCGCCAGGTTTCTATGGTCCGCCGGAAGGCCTCGTTGCAGTCAATACACTGGCGGCAGCCGACCGGCCGGTTCCACTCGATGTTTCTGCCCTCAACGCCCGCATGGACGTCTACCGCCACGGTGAGCCCCTCGATCTGCGAGGACCAATCCTACTCACCGGGCTCGCCTTACTCATGATCGATGCCCTGGTCGTGGTCATGTTGTCGGGCGGTTTAGCTGCCCTGCGACCGCGCCGGCGTGCAACCGCCGCATTACTGCTGGCAGGCGTCCTGGGCTTGCTGGCTTCATATGATGCGCATGCGCAGCCCGCGCCGCAGCCCCCAAAAACGCCGCCGCTGACGGCGCAGCAGGAAGACTTCGCAATGAAGGCGACGGTGCAAACCCACCTTGCCTACATCATCACCGGTGATCCGACCGTCGATGACGTGAGCAAGGCCGGCTTGCAGGGCCTTACGCTATTTCTGGCGCAGCGGACTGCCCTGGAAGCCGGTGATCCTGTCGGATTGGATCCTGCACGCGACGAGCTTGCTTTCTTTCCGTTGATCTACTGGCCAGTATCGCCGAGCGCGCCGAAACCGTCGCAAGCCGCCCTTGAAAAAATCGACGCCTACATGAAGCGCGGAGGCACTGTGCTGTTCGATACCCGCGACGCGGTCGACGCGCCGCCCGGGCCGGGCGGTGAGATGCGTGGGCCCGGCATGGTCGCGCTCCGTTCGATTCTGTCCTCGCTCGACATTCCCGAGCTGGAGCCGGTGCCGCACGATCACGTGCTCACCAAAACCTTTTTCCTCCTGCGTGACTTCCCGGGCCGCTTCACCAACGGTCAGCTCTGGGTTGAGGCTTTGCCGGCCGAGAACGAAGATGAGGAACCAAACCGACCGGCGCGCGCAGGCGACGGAGTATCATCCATCCTGATCACCTCGAATGATCTTGCCGGTGCCTGGGCAATGCGCGCTGATGGACAGCCGATGCTTCCGCTGGTGCCGGGTGAGGCGCGTCAACGCGAATTCGCATTCCGCGCCGGCGTCAATATCGTGATGTATGCGCTGACCGGCAACTACAAGGCCGATCAGGTGCACATACCCGCATTGCTCGAACGGCTGGGCCAATAGGAACCTGTTTGTGAATCTTGGAATTTCATTTGCTCCGCTGGTGCCGTCCTACGTTGTGTGGGCTGCGTTTGTCGTGGCCGTCTTGATTTCGATGCTGCTGCTCTTCGCGCGGAGCCGGGGTGCGGCGCTGCGCGCGCTCGCCCTGGGCCTGATGGTCCTTGCGCTCGCGAACCCGTCCCTCACACGGGAAGACCGCGACCCGATTCCTTCCGTCGCAGCCATCATTGTCGACAAGAGCCCGAGTCAGAACTTCGGCGATCGCACGCAGCAAACAGAGGCTGCACGCGCCGCCCTGACCGAACGGCTCAAGCGTATCCCGGGACTGGAAGTGCGCGTCGCGGAAGCCGGCGCTGCGGACGGTGAAACCGACGGCACCAAACTGTTTTCGGCCTTGTCGTCGACGCTCGCCGACGTGCCCCCGGACCGCGTGGCCGGCGCAATCCTGATCACCGACGGTCGTGTGCATGATGTGCCGGCCGATGCATCCACGTTGGGGTTTGCCGCGCCGCTGCATGCACTGATCACCGGGCGCAAGAATGAGATCGACCGGCGAGTCGTGCTGACGCTGACGCCCCGCTTCGGCATCGTCGGGCAATCACAGACCATTGGCTTCCGCGTCGAAGATCAAGGCGTCAGGGCCGGCGTCGCCGAAGTCACCATCCGGCGCGACGGCGAGATTCTGGAGAAACGTGACGTCAGCGTGCAGACCGACATCAAGTTCAACGTGCCAATTCCTCATGCCGGACCGAACATCGTCGAGATAGAGGCCGCCCCGCTCGATCGCGAACTCACGCAAGTGAACAATCGCGCGGTCGTCTCGATCGATGGCGTCCGCGACAAACTGCGCGTGTTACTGGTGTCGGGCGAGCCGCATGCCGGGGAGCGCACCTGGCGCAATTTGCTGAAGTCGGACGCCTCGGTCGATCTGGTCCATTTCACGATCTTAAGGCCACCGGAAAAGCAGGACGGCACGCCCATTAACGAGCTGTCCCTGATCGCTTTCCCGACGCGCGAGCTGTTCCAGCAAAAGATCGGGGAATTCCAGCTCATCATTTTCGACCGCTACGCCCGGCAAGGCGTATTGCCGCTCATCTATTTCGATAACATCGCAAAATATGTGCGCGATGGCGGCGCTGTGTTGATTGCCGCGGGGCCCGATTATGCAAGCCCGACCAGCATCTGGCGGACCCCGCTGGATGGCATTCTGCCTGCCGAACCGACCGGCGACATTACCGAGCGCAGTTTTCAACCGCAGCTTACCGATGCCGGCCGCCGCCATCCAGTGACTCGCAATCTCGAGGGATCGGAAACCGATCCGCCGCACTGGAGCCGCTGGTTCCGGCTCGTCGATATCAAGCGCAGTACCGGCACAAATGTAATGCAGGGGCCGGACGGCAAGCCGCTTCTGGTGCTGGCGCGCGAGGGCGAAGGACGCGTGGCGCTGTTGTTGTCGGATCACATCTGGCTGTGGGCGCGCGGCTACGAAGGCGGCGGACCGCACCTCGATCTTTTGCGCCGGCTGTCTCACTGGCTCATGAAACAGCCCGATCTGGAAGAGGAATCCCTCCGGCTGGTTGTGCGCGGCCGCGACATTACCGTGCAACGGCAGACCATGGCCGACACTGTCAATCCGGTGACCATTACTTCGCCGACGGGTGAAACGCGGACGATCAATCTGCAGGCGGTTGAGCCGGGACTATGGCGCGCCGCAATGACGGCAAACGAACTCGGACTATGGCGCGCAACGGACGGCAAACTCACGGCGCTTGCAAATGTCGGTCCGGCCAACCCGCGCGAATTCGCCGAAGTGACGTCGACAACCGAGGTCTTGCATGGGCTGAGCAATGCCACAGGCGGGGATGTGCGGCGGATCGCGGAAGGCGACAGCCTTGATATTCCGCGCGTGGTCGCGGTGCGTACCAGCACCACCTACAAAGGTGACGATTGGATCGGCTTGAAAATGCGCGACGCCAGCGTTGTGCGTGGCATCGGTGTTCTGCCGATCTTTGCCGGACTCATCGGTCTCTTGCTGCTGATCGGTTCCCTCGCGGCGACATGGGCGAGAGAAGGGCGGTAATTCCGTCAGGCCGTTTCCCAGTCCGGGCGGATCAGGCCCGACACGCCGCTGAAGGCGCCGGCGGCAAGTTCGGCGACCAGGAGCCGTGCGGGATCGACCGGCCCCGGCATTTTCACCTGACCCTTCGGAATGCGTTTAAATCCGGATTTGGCATAGATCGGCTCGTCGCCCACGAGTACCACCAGTTTGTGGCCGCCCGCCTGCGCCTGCCTGAGAGCGCGCTTGATCAGCGCGGTGCCGACGCCGTGCGATCGAAAAGGCGGCTCAACCGTCAGCGGACCAAGCAGCAGAGCCGAAGTCTCGCCGATGCAAATCGGCGTCAGGCGCACCGAACCGACCAATAGCGAGCCGATACGCGCGGTGAATGACAAATCGAGCACATGACCCCTGCCCTCACGGATTCGGAACGCCGTGCGCGCGAATCGGCCTGGCCCGAACGTGCGTTCGTGCAGCCGATCGATCGCAGGCGCGTCGGCTGCAGTCTCAGGCAAAATAGTCAGTGCCAACTCGCTCATGAGCCCCGGCATCTCGGCCGTTATGCCCAGCCTTGTGCCGGGCATCCACGACTTGTCGCGCGTACGGCATAAAAGACGCGGATGGCCGGGACAAGCCCGGCCATGACGATCTGGTTAAAGCTCTTGGATTTCGTGCTAATTGACCCCACCTTGATGCACGAAGCGGGAAAAGTGGAGCGGCGGAAATGGGACTTCTGGTCGACGGCGTATGGCAGGACGATGTTTCACGCACAAAAGACGGTCACTTCGTCAGGCCGACCACGCAATTCCGCAATTGGGTCACGCCGGACGCAAGCGCGGGGCCTTCCGGCGAAGGTGGCTTCGCCGCGGAGCCAGGCCGGTATCATCTTTATGTTTCGCTCGCCTGCCCATGGGCGCACCGCACCATCATTTTCCGCAAAATCAAAGCCCTCGAGAACGTCATCTCGCTATCAGCCGTGTCGCCCAACATGGGGCGCGAAGGCTGGACATTCAACAAATCGGAGGGCTCTACGGGCGATGACGTGAATGGCAAGAGCAAACTTTCCGAGGTCTATTTGCTTGCCAACCCGCGCTATTCGGGCCGCGTGAGTGTGCCGGTCCTTTGGGACAAGAAGCGTGAGACGATCGTCAACAATGAGTCATCGGAAATTATCCGCATGCTCAACTCGGCGTTTAACGATTTTACCAATGTGCATACCGATTATTACCCGAAAAATTTGCGTGCCGAGATCGACCGCTTCAACGACATGATCTACCCGAATATCAATAACGGAGTTTATCGGGCCGGCTTCGCCACCTCGCAGGCGGCCTACGAACAGGCCTTTCGCAATGTCTTCGATACGCTCGAGGAGATAGAGCAAAGCCTGTCGCAGCATCGCTATCTGGTCGGAAACACGATAACCGAGGCCGACTGGCGCCTGTTCTGCACTTTGATCCGTTTTGATGCGGTCTATTATTCGCACTTCAAGTGCAACTGGCGGCGCATCGCCGAATTCCCGAACCTGTCGAACTATCTGCGCGATCTCTATCAAGTGCCCGGCGTGGCGGAGACTGTGAGCATCGAGCAGATCAAGCGGCACTACTATGGCAGCCAGCGGCAGGTGAACCCGACCGGTATTGTTCCGGTCGGACCGCAGCTCGATTTCGCCGCGCCTCACGACCGCGCTCGTTTCGACTAGACATCACCACAACTCGCTGATCGCTGCGCCACCAAACACTTCCGCCACGCGGGCCCGAGTGGCACGGCTTGCGTCTTCCGGAAGCGCGTCGATCGGGAAGAATGCGTGCTCCGCAATTTCGTGGTTGGGCTTCGGGTTTCCGTCCTGCCGGAAGTCGCGGACAATGAATAACGCCACGTGATCGCGCCGTGATGTGCGCCTGTTGAAGTAGACGCCGTAAAGCTGCGGTGCAGTCCCGAGCTGGATATTGCCTTCTTCAGCCAGCTCACGCGTGAGCGCTTCGAGGAGGGTCTCCCCCGTCTCCACACCGCCGCCTGGAAGATGCCAGCCATCAACGTATGTATGCTTGATCAGGAATATGCGGCCGGCGCCGTCAATAACCATGGCACGGGCGCCGAGCGTCGCAGCGCGCGAGAATCGCCAATAAAAATGCATGCCCCGCCGGATGACCGGCTCGAGCACGCGGCGAAGGCGGTGTTGGCCCATAAGGATGAATTCTCGTTGTTCAGGGCGGTGGTGCTTTATCGAAAGCCTTGCTGACGGCTGTCAAATTGACTTTTCTCAGTTTAGAATGCTTCTAATATTGAAAGGGCGGGTTGCCCCGATCGAAAGGATTTTCTGTGAAACGCTTTGCCGACCTCACCGAGCAGGAAGTGCTCGCGCTTGCCATCACCAACGAGGAAGAAGACAGCCGCATCTATCGCGGTTTTGCCGAAGGCTTGCGTGAGCAATTTCCCTCCTCCGCCAAGGTATTCGACGAGATGGCGGAGGAGGAAGTTCATCACCGCACGATGCTGTTCGACCTCTACCGGCAAAAGTTTGGCGACTATCTGCCGCTGATCCGTCGCCACGATGTCAGGGATTTCATCCCGCACAAGTCTTCGCTCTGGCTGATGCGGCCGCTCATCCTCGGCGACGTGCGCAGGTTCGCCGAGAAAATGGAGGAAGAAGCTCAAAGATTCTATCGCAAAGCGGCCGACGGTGCGCGCGACATTTCCGTCCGTCGGCTTCTGCTGGAGCTTGCCGAGGCCGAAGCCGGGCACGAAAGCCTGGCTCACAAATTGACCGAACAGATCCTCACGGATAGCGCCCGTGCCACCGAGGACGCCACCTCAAAACGCGCCTTTATGCTGCAATATGTGCAGCCGGGGCTCGCCGGGCTGATGGATGGTTCGGTATCGACTTTGGCCCCGCTGTTCGCCGCCGCGTTCGCCACCCACAACACCTGGCAAACATTTCTCGTTGGCATCGCCGCCTCTGTCGGTGCCGGCATCTCAATGGCCTTCGCCGAGGGCTTGTCGGACGATGGCTCCCTCACCGGGCGTGGCTCATCATGGATCCGCGGGCCCGTCTGCGGCCTGATGACCGCTATCGGCGGGCTCGGTCATACTTTGCCCTATCTGATCCCGCACTTCCTGACCGCGACAGTCGTGTCGATTATCGTTGTGGTCATTGAACTTGCAATCATCTCGTGGATACGCATGCGCTTCATGGATACGCCCTTCCTGAGGGCGGCGTTCCAGGTGGTGGTCGGCGGTACACTCGTGTTCGTTGCGGGCATATTGATCGGCAGTTCGTAGCGGGTTACTCCCGCTACGATGTTCACAATTGCCCATCTTTCCGATCCGCATCTTGCGCCACTGCCCCCAGTGAGCTGGAGCGAACTCGTCGGCAAAAGGGCGACCGGTTACATCAACTGGCAGCGCAGACGGCGCTTTATCCACGACCCGGGAACGCTTGCGGCGATTGTCGCCGATCTCAGGAGGCAGACACCCGACCACATCGCCGTCACCGGCGACATCGCCAACATCGCGCTGGCCGCGGAGTTTGCGCAGGGACGCGACTGGCTTGAGGGGCTGGGGTCCGCGCAAGAGGTCACCTTCGTACCCGGCAATCACGATATCTACGTGCGCGAGGCCGCCAAATTCGCCGGGCGCCAATGGGGCGCCTACATGAGCGACGACGACGCCGCGGGCGGATTTCCCTTTGTCCGCCGTCGCGGCAACATCGCACTGATCGGCCTTTCAACCGGTGTGCCGACTGCACCCTTTCTGGCAACCGGTTGGCTCGGAACAGACCAGCTCGCCGGACTGGCCGCCGTGCTCAACAGACTCAAGAACGAAAATGTGTTTCGCGTGGTCCTGATCCATCACCCGCCGGTCAGTGCGGCAGCGCGACACAAGCAATTGCTCGATGCGCCCGTGCTCAAACGCGTGATCGCTGCGCACGGCGCAGATCTCCTGCTGCACGGACACGACCATCTCCATATGATCAATTGGCTGGACGGACCGAGCGGCACCCGCGTCCCGGCAGTTGGCGTACCCTCGGCATCCGCCAAGGGCGACGCCGGCAGAGATCTTGCCGCCTACAATCTTTATCAGATCGATGGGACGCGTGGCGCCTGGCAATGCGCATTGATCTCGCGCGGCCTCGATGCGTCGGGCGAGGTCGTGCAGCAAAAGCGCTTAACGCTGCTTGGCTAGGGGTGCGGATTGCTCAGCATCGCAAGCGCGACCAGCACCGCAACGCCAGCGATGAGCCCATAAATAAAAGTACGAACAGTACGCCAGTGACGCTGGCGCCGATTGCGCCGCAATACAGACTGCGCAACTCCACGTCCCGCGTCGTCGGACAGTGCACGTTCACGTTCAACCAGCCGACTTGCGACATAGCGCCTGATCGCTTCTACCAGCGCAGGCACCTCATAGGATTCTGCCAGCACCGCGCGGCCATACCGCGTATCCTGCACGAAACGGTATTGCCGTTTGTCGCGACCCATCTCGACATGCGCCACCACGTCGACCCACAACCGCGGCACGTCGCCTTTGCTCACACCACGATCGAACAGTTCGACATCGCCGGGAATTTCCCGGAACAACGGATCGAGCGCGTCGTTGAGCAACTCAAGGCGGGCAACATCCGCATCGCGCAAATCAACAACGACCGCAGAACGCTCGGCCGCTTCGATGCGCGCTTCACGCACGGCCTCCTTGAGCGGTTGCTCGATTTGGGGGGCGTCTGTTTCGCTTGTGCCGCGTTCCGACATGCCCGCCAATCTAGCAATGCCTCACCCTCAGGCAAAGTAGAAAAGCGTGAGTTTTCAAGAAGTTTGATGGTTAATTGCCGGTTAATGAGGAGGGTGAGACGCCGTAGTTTCGAGCCCAGCCCAACCCGTCTTCGGTACGGCCACGCGGCCGGTATTCGGCGCCAATCCAGCCGCGATAGCCGAGCTTGTCCACCGCTTCGAACACCGCAGCGTAGTTGACCTCACCTTCATCCGGCTCGTGGCGCGAGGGCACAGCCGCGCATTGCAGATGTCCGATGACGGGCAGGAATTTTTCAAGACGATAGACCAGGTCTCCACCCACGATTTGAACGTGATAGAAATCGAACTGCACGCGGATGTTTTGCTTCCCGATCTTGCCAACAATGTCCGCCGCGTGTTCGACATGGTTCAGGAAATAGTTCGGCCGATCGCGACTGTTGATCGGCTCAATCAGCAGCGTAATTTTCTTGGCGGCGGCCAGATCGGCCGCACGGGTCAGATTGTCGATAAAGACCCGGTCTGCAGCCGGGCGTTGCTCGGACGCCACCTTGCCCGCCAGACAATGAATCGCGCTCGCGCCAATTGTGCTGGCATATTCGAGCGAGCGGGTGAACAGCGACTGCCAGTCCTTCTCGCGACCCGGTACGGCAGCAAGACCAAACTCGCCATCGCGCTCGCCCGGTGGCGTATTGAGCCCAAGGATGGTGAGCTTGTTCCTTTCGATCGCCGTTTTTACAGCCGAAGGCGGAACATCATAGGGAAATTGAAGCTCGATCGCCTTGAACCCTGCTGTTGCGGCGGCGTCGATCCTCTCAAGCAACGGTCGCTCGGTGAAAAGATAGCCAAGATTGGCAGCAAAACGCGGCATAGACTGTCCTTGATGATCCCTTGCGCGCCGACGCGCGGACGTATTCATTAGCGCCGCAACCGACACAACGCCATCCGGAAAATCCATGTCCGCCAATACCGCCTTTCATATCGCCGTGCTGCCCGGTGACGGCATCGGCCAGGAAGTCATGGCACCGACCCTGGAGGTCCTGCGGCGGATCGAAACGAGTACGCCGAGCCTGAAATTCCGCTTCACCGAAGGTGCAGCCGGTGCCGGCCACTACAAGACGACCGGAAAATCCATGCCGGACTCGACCATTAAATTGTGCGAGGGGGCCGATGCTATCCTGCTTGGCGCCTGCGGGCTGCCGAGCGTGCGCTATCCCGACAATACCGAGATCATGCCGCAGGTCGAACTGCGCTTCATTTTCGATCTTTATGCCGGTGTGCGGCCCGCTCGGCTGATTCCCGGCGTGCCGAGCCCGATTGTGAACGCGCAAGAACGCGGCATCGATTTCGTGCTGATCCGCGAGTCGACCGAAGGCCTGTTTGCATCAATGGGCAAAGGCGTGGTCACGCACGACGAAGCCCGCGAAACTCTGGTGATCACGCGCAAGACGTCGCAACGGCTGTTTGATTTCTCGCTTCGTCTCGCCGAAAGGCGAAAAAAGCGTGGCAAGCCTGGCCTTCTCACCTGTGTCGACAAGGCCAACGCGTTCAAGGCCTACGCCTATTTCCGCTCAATCTTCGACGAACGCGCGAAGAATTTTCCGGACGTAAAGACTGATCACGTCTACGTCGACGCCTGCGCCGCACTGATGGTGCGTAAGCCATGGGACTTCGACGTGATGGTGATGGAAAATATCTTCGGCGACATTCTGTCCGATCTCGCCGCCGGATTGATCGGCGGCCTCGGTATCGCACCGTCGGCTGATATCGGTGATAAACACGCGGTCTTTCAACCGTGTCACGGCACGGCGCCCGACATCATGGGCCAGGGCAAGGCCAATCCGACGGCGATGATCCTGTCCGCGGCAATGATGCTCGATTGGCTGGCCGACCGGCATGATCACGCGCCGGCAGCCGATGCAGCACAGCGGATCGAGCGGGCTGTCGACAAGGCCTATGCCGGAGGCATCAGGCCGATGGAATACGGCGGGAAGGATGGCACCAGTTCAATCGCCACGGCCGTGCTCAGAGCGCTCGATTAGGGAGGAACGCATGCTGTTTTCGGTATTCACCCTCGACGGTCCGGACGCCGCAGACAAACGCAAAGCCGTACACGGCGAGCACGTCGCCCACCTCAAGAAGGCGAACGATTTTGGCGTGACCATCACCATTGGTGGACCTCTGATGTCGGACGACGGTACGAACGCGATTGGCAGCCTAATGGTGCTGGAAGCGCCGGATCGCGCATCAGTCGAAAAGTTCAACCGCGCCGACCCCTTTCACCGCAATGGCGTGTGGGTAAAGGTTGAAATCAGGCGATTTGACCGGAAGGAGTGATCAAAGACCGGCAAATTCCTTGATTGCGGCTATGAACTGTTCTGGCTGCTCGAGCGGCGGACAGTGGCCACAACCGGGGAGCTCAATGTATTTCGCGCCCGCGACCTTCTCGACGATCTGCTTGTTGAGTGCCGGCGGCGTGGCTTGATCGAATTGGCCGCACACCACAAGAGTCGGCACCTTCAGGTGGTGAAGCAGCGGCACCAGGTCGGTTTCCTGCAAAATCCTGCACGCGGCCTGGAATGCTTTTGGATCGATCGCGAGCAGGACCTTCTTGCGCTCCTCGATTTTCTCCGGGTGCGCGGCAAGATAGGCAGGCGAAAAGACGCGCTTCGCCGCAATCTCGGCGATACTGCCGAGACCGCCGTCCTCCACCTTCTGCGCCATCACCGCGAAAGCTTCGCGTCCCTCGGGAGGAAAACCAGCCGCGGCATCGCTGAGCACGAGTTTTGATATCCGCTCTGGATGCGCTAGCGCGAAGGCAAGCGCGACGGTGCCGCCGAACCCGTTGCCGATCAGCACTGAATCCTTGCCGATGCCGAACTCATCAAAACCATCTTCGATAATCGCGAGATAGGCATCCATCAGCGCAAGCATCGCCAGCTGGGATCCATGGAAGCCCGGCAAATTAAACAGCGTCACGCGATGCCTGGCAGCGAGCGCCGGCAGCACCGGGTCAAAGGCATGACGGTCGGCGAGCAGTGAGTGCAAGACAACCAGATCGGGACCCTTGCCGGTCCGTACCGCGGTCAGCGCGCCACGGCCGGCGCTCAGTTGCTCCATGTCCATGAGAGAATTTCTCCAACGCCAGACTAATCAGGAATCATTGCGCACGTTGCCGAACTTGTCATCACTTGTCCCGGCGGTCCCGCTGAGGTGCGCACGGAGCATCCCTAAGCGAATTGGCCGGGACAAGCCCGGCCATTCAAATTGAGAATATTTGGTGCGCCCTGACTCAGTTCCCTTCCCGCCACAGGCCGAGCGATTCCTGCGCTGGGCGATCTGAGATCGAGAACAGTACCGCCTCTTCATTTGTATTGTGCGAATAGCGCTTCCAGGGCGGCACAACAAATACGTCGTTGATGCCCCATTCGTACGGCTTGCCGTCGATGACGGTGGTACCGCGTCCCTCGGCGACCGCGAAAATGGTGGCGTCGGTCGAGCGATACGACTCGCCCTTGAAGCCCTTCGGGAGCAGCGCGAGGTAAGCGCCCATCGTCGGAAGCACCGGCCCGCCATTGATCGGATTGGCGTAGCGCACGCGCGCACCGTGGCGTTTGTCGACGTCGCCGGTATTCTTCAGCCGTTCCAGGATCGGGCGCATCTTGGCGTATGGATAATTAATGACCGGACTGCGGTTCATCGTCGCCGGCGCGCCGTCCGGCAGTACACCGGAAGCGTAGCGTTCGAAAGAGTCGCCATCGGCGTGATTGGTCTTCTGCATCTTCTCGTCGAAATGCGTGGCGAAGGATGCCTCGAAATGATTGACCGTCGGCATATCGAGCACGTCGAGCCACATCACAGGTTGCTTGCCGGGATTGCCGTGGTCGTGCGGCGCCCAGTTGGCTGTGATGATGAAGTCACCATGCTTCATCTGCGTCTTCTCGCCTTCGACGGCGGTGTAGGCGCCCTCACCTTCCAGCACAAAGCGAATCGCGGACGAAACATGTTGATGCGCGTCGGCGATCTCGCCGGGCAGGATCAACTGGATGCCGGCGAACAGCGAATTCGTGATACGCGCCTTGCCGGGCATGCCGGGATTTTCCAGAACCAGCACGCGGCGCTCGGCCTCTTCCGCGCTGATTACGTCGCCGGCCTCGAGCATCAGCCGTTTGACGTCACCGAACTTCCAGACTGTCGGTTGAAGGCTCGTCTTCGGCTCCTTGGTCACCAGGTCCTTCAGGACCTCCCAGAGCGGCGCCATGTTGAACTTTGAAATCTTGTCGTAGTAAGCCTGCCGCGCCACCTGCACATTGTGCTTGGAACCAGGCTGCTCGGTTGCGGTTGCGACCGCCATGGGCGTGCTCCTCGGAAACGCGATGGGTGAATTTGCAAACCTTATACAGCAGATCGGCGCGGGCAGGAAATACCCGTCCCGCATTGCAGATAGCTAGTTATTGACTGAGCCGCCGTCCACAACGAGCGATTGGCCGGTCACAAAATCACTATCGCTTGAAGCCAGAAACACAAGCGCCCCGAGCAGGTCTTCCGGATAAGCGTCCCGTTTGAAGGCGCGGCTGTTGCGAACAGGCACACGTTCCTCTTCGACGTGAGTCGCGTTCTCCAGCCCCGTGTCGCTCAGAATATAGCCTGGCGAGAGCGAATTGACCGCGATGCCGTATTCGCCAAGTTCGCGCGACAATGAACGTGTGAAGGCGAGCATTGCCCCTTTCGACGTCACATATGGCAACATGCGCGGCACGCCTTTATAGGCTGCGCCCGAGGCAATGTTGATGATCTTGCCGGTGCGCCGCGCCATCATATGCGGCGCGACATGGCGGACCATCAGATACGGGCCACGCACATTGATCGCCATGACGCGGTCCCAGGTCTCGGTGTCCCACTCGTTGAAATTTCTAGGCTTCAGCGTCGCATAGTAGGCTGCATTGTTGACCAGCACGTCGATCTGACCGAAGCGATCGATGGTCTGGGCCACCAGATTCTTCACCGCCTTCTCTTCGCTCACGTCGAACTTCAGGCTCGCGACCGAATTTGCGCCATGGCGTCCGGCGATTTCTTCAGCGAGTTCGCGACCGTCGGCGATGTCGGCAATCATCACACGGGCGCCCTCGGCAGCGAGCGCTTGCGAGTAATGCCGGCCGATGCCCCTGGCGCCGCCGGTAACGATCGCAGTTTTTCCAGCAAGCCTTGGCAAGACCATCCTCCCGTCATGTAAGCGCTTGTCACCGCAAGCCGGGTTTACGCGACCTGCGGCACCTTCTATATGAACTGGCGCAACTCCGGCTGGCCGGAGTTGCGCATGCCATCCACATCCTTATTGTTTCAATCATGCAAGACGTGGATGCCCGCGACAAGCTCGCAACAAGGGGAAATCCGTGGCACGCGACACCGCCGACCGCCTGGAGATCCGGGCGTTGATCGAGAACTGGGTTCTCTGGCGTGATGCCCGCATGTGGGATCGCTTCCGCACCGTCTGGCACAAGGACGGGCAGATGTGGGCAACCTGGTTTCAGGGGTCCTACGAAGAATTCATCCGCGTCAGTCAGGAAGGATACGACCGGGGTGTGCGCATCATGCACATGCTTGGCGGTATGAGCATCGACATCAAAGGCAAGCGCGCAATCGCACAAACCAAGATGACGATCTCTCAGCGTGCCAAGGTCGACGGCGTGTTGTGCGACGTCGTGTGCAGCGGGCGGTTCTACGATTTTCTGGAAAAGCGCAAGGGTCGCTGGGGCATTGTCCTGCGACGGCTCGCCTATGAAAAAGACCGCATCGATCCCGTCGAACCCGACGCGAAGCTGACCCTCGACAAGACTCTGCTGGCGCAGTTTCCCGAAGGCTATCGCCATCTCGGTTATTTGCAGAGCAAGATTGGTTACACGATCAAGGACGAACTCCCCGGTCTCGACGGGCCGCCGCTCGATGCGCTTTACGCCAAGGGTGAAGCCTGGCTTAAGGGCCGCAAATTATAGCTACGGCCGGGGGTTGGCTCGCACGCCAAGAAGTGCAATTTTCATCACAGGTGGTCGCACCGAATAGAACCACCGGGGGGAGTTGCCATGTCGTTTGCCGACAAATTCAACCTGTTCAATGAGTTCAACATCCTGCGCATTACCTGCGCGGTGTTTTTCATTCCTCACATCATCGGCAAGTTCACAGTGCCTGCGACGCTCGAGTTCTTCGTCAAGGCCGGCTTCAAGCCGCCCGCAACCTGGATGTATATCGCCGGCGCGATCGAGACCCTCCTCACCATTGGGCTTTTCTTTGGCATCTACACCCCCTATGTGGGCTTTATCGCCTTCATCCATCTGCTCGTCGCCGCCGCGGCCACCTATCGAGTGACGGAATGTTGGATCTGGGTCATCGGTGGTGTCGAGTATTGCATTTTTTGGGCGATCTGCTGTCTGGTGGTCGCCATGCATGCTTATCATGCCGGAATTTAAGTTCTCCGCACTGAAAGGAAGCCCCCCCAAATGGCTAGCGTTTTGTTCTCTCCCATTACCTTGCGCGGTCTGACCCTGCCGAACAGGGTCGTGGTTTCGCCGATGTGCCAATACAATTCCAACAATGGCTCGGCCAACGATTGGCATCTGATGCATCTCGGCAATATGTCGCTCGGCGCCGCTGGCCTGGTGATGTGCGAGATGACCAACGTCAATCCGCAAGGTCGCATTTCACCGAAATGTGCCGGTATGTGGTCGGACGAGAACGAAGCTGCGCTCAAGCGCGTGTATGATTTTTGCCGTCAGTACGGCGTTGCCAAACTCGGCGTACAGCTTGCCCATGCGGGTCGCAAAGGTCCGACCACGCCGCCGGCTGCCGGCGGCAAGCCGATCCTCGAAGGGCCGGATGCCTGGACACCGGAGGCGCCATCAGCGATTCCCTACGACACTGGCTGGCCGGTGCCGCACGCCATGACGAAAGACGACATCAAGCGCTGCATCAGCGAGTTCGCCGCGGCTGCCAAGCGTGTCGATCGCATCGGCTATGACGTGATCGAGTTGCATGGTGCTCACGGCTATCTTGCGCATCAGTTTCTGTCGCCGCTCTCAAACCAGCGCATCGACGAGTATGGCGGTTCGCTCGAAAACCGCATGCGTTTTGCGATCGAGATGTACGAAGCCGTACGCGCTGTATGGCCCACACAAAAGCCGATCGGCATGCGCGTTTCCGCCACTGACTGGGTCGATGGCGGCTGGACGCCCGACGAAACGGTGGTCCTTGCCAGGGAGCTCAAGAAGCGGGGCATGGACTACATGGATGTGTCGACCGGCGGGCTCGATCCGAAGCAGAAAATTCCGCTGGCGCCCGGCTATCAGGTGCCGTTTGCCGAAAGGGTGAAGAAGGAAAGCGGCATTACCACCATGACGGTTGGCCTGATCGCCGGCTACCAGCAGGCCGAAGACATCGTCGCGTCAGGCAAAGCGGACCTGGTCTGTCTCGCACGCGCCGCGATCTGGGATCCGCGCTGGGCCTGGCACGCGGCCGAGGAGCTGGGCGCCGAGACGCCCTATGCGCCCAAGACGATGGCGGGCCACCCCAAGCTGCGGCCGCAGCTGTTTCCGAAGCGGGCGCAGGCGGTCGGCTAGGCTCCCGCCTTCATGCGCTTGATGAATTTCGCGAAAGCGGCGAGCTGCGTCTTGACGGTGTCCTTGGTCGGCTGATCTTTCAGCTCGAGCGTGTCCTTGTCGAACTTTGTCGCGGCACTGCCGACGAAAACCTCCGGCGTGCCGAAGATGAAGGCGTTGAGGAATACCATCGACATGCGCCAGTGGTACTGCATGCGCGCACCGCCGAGCGGACCCTGCGAGCAGGATTGGATGGCCACCGGTTTTTCCTTGAACGGCTGCTCCTTCATACGCGAGAGCCAGTCGATCGCGTTCTTCAGCACACCCGGCATCGACCAGTTGTATTCCGGGCTGACGAACAAAACTCCGTCCGCAGCGCGAATCGCGGCCGCAATATCTTCCGCCGGCCCCGGAAAACCGGAGGCCTCCTGAATATCTGCGTTGTAGAGCGGCAGCGCTCCGATCGTCGGCGCCGTCACCAATTTCATTTCCGGTGGAGCCAGACCGGGCAACGCGCGGGTCAATGCGCCATTGTACGAACCCTTGCGGAGCGAACCGCAGATAACGAGCACATTGAGCTGATCGGCCATAACATTCCTCACGTTGCTTCACAGTCGAGCAGGCTTACTACCACACGCTCCGCCGCGGACAGCAGCGCAAAATCGTGATGGCTGCCAGATATTCTCGGGCACGCACCAAAGTTCTATTTTGGTTCGAGGCCGGCTGTCTTGGCGACCTCCTGAAAAGCTTTGATGTCGGACTGAATAACCTTGCGGAACTCCATGGGCGACGACAAGTTTGCAACCGCGCCTATCCCTTCGAGCCGTTTCCTGACGGCATCTTTGGACAGCACGTCCTGCATCGCCTTGTGAAGCTTGTCGACGATTGGTTGTGGCGTGCCCGCTGGAAAGGCCAAGCCATACCAACCGAGATAGCCGATTCCCGTTACGCCGCTTTCCGCCAGGGTCGGCACATCTGGAATTGCCGGCCAGCGTGTCGGCGTGGCCACGGAGATGATCCGCACATCGCCGGAATCCACTTGCCCGCGAATCGGATGATAAAGTTCAACGGCGAAAGCCGCGTCGCCGCGAAGCAAGGCGCTGACCACCTCACCCGTCGTTCGGTACGAAACTGCCTGCGCGTTTATGGAGGCGCGCTGGCGCAGATGCTCGGCGATAAGGTGCTGGGTTGAGCCCAGCCCAACTGTGGAATAGTTCAGCTTGCCAGGCTGCTTGTTGACGTAGTCGATAAGGCTCTTGATGTCGGTCGCGGGGGAATCCTTCGGCACCACGACGACAAAGGCAGAATTGGTGAATATTCCGACCGGCGCGAAATCATTCACCGGGTCATACGGGACCTGCTTGACCATGACCGCCGATACCGAATGGCCCATGCTGATGGCGACGATGGTGTAACCGTCACTCGGCGCCTTGGCAGCCATGCCGCCAGCAATCGTGCCGCCGGCACCGGGGCGATTTTCGACGATGAATTGCTGGCCCAGGGCTTCGGACAGCCCGTCGGCAAGAATGCGCGTGGCGACATCTGTTCCGCCGCCCGCTCCGAACCCGATCAAAATATGGACCGGCCTTGACGGCCAATCCTGCGCGAACGCGGAAGGCGCGGCTGCAGTCAACAACACGGCCATCGCCGCAACGATACAAGTGCGTTTCACGATTGCCCTCCCTTGTCAGGCGCACCTCCCCCACGGGGCGCGTCTGTTATGACCATTTCAGGGAAGGCGCTCGGTCACCGCCTTGTCAACCGGGACGGCGTTACTTTTCGTCCTCGATTGGATTGCGCAACACGCCCACGCCTTCGATCTCGATCTCGCATGTATCACCGGCCTTCATCCATACCGGCTCGGGTTTGCGTGCGTGACCAACACCGGATGGCGTACCGGTGAGGATGACGTCGCCGGGCTCGAGTGTCATTCCCTTGGTGAGGTAGACCAGCGTCTCCGCCAGCGGAAACATCATGTTGGCGGTGTTGTCGGACTGCATGGTTTTGCCGTTGAGCCGGCTCATGATCTTCAAGTCTTTGCCGCCGGCAGGCAATTCGTCGGCAGTCACCATCCAGGGACCGAAGCCGCCGGTACGGTCAAAATTCTTGCCCATGCCCCATTGCGTCGTGTGGCGCTGGAATTCGCGCACCGAACCTTCGTTCGAGCAGGAATATCCGGCAATACAATCGACCGCGTTGGCCATGGTGAGATGCTTGGCGCGCTTGCCCACGATCGCGACCATCTCAGCTTCATAATCGAGCTGGATCGACTCCTTCGGCCGCACGATCGGCTCCAGGTGCGGCACCATCGAGGTCAGCACGCGAAAAAATATGGATGGAAACTTCGGAATGTTGTCGCGCTGCGGTCCTTCCTTGACATGATCGAGATAATTCAACCCGAGACAGATGATTTTCCCCGGTTGCCCGACGGGAAGCGTGTATTTCAATCCGGCCAGCGGCCGCCGTGCGGACGCTGGCGCCTTTTTGGCCAAGTCAGCCAAAACCTTGAGGTCGCCGCCGCTCCAGCGCAGAACGTCCCCGAGATCGCTGGGCACATTCTTGTCTACGCCTTGCAAATCGATGACGTCATCGCCCTCGACCACGCCAAGCCGCACGCCATTATTGGCTTCAAATCCGACAATCTTCATGAGTCTGCCTTACCTGAACATACGCCCGGCCAGGAACGGACGGGCGCCGGAAGGCTTAGCGCAAGCCGGCGAATTCGAGCAAGTCACCCGGCAAACGTGAGTGCCTGGATCGAGAAATATTCCCGCGAGTCGGTCCAGGCCCTCACCGGCAACCAGCCGACACCGCGTGCAAGTGCCGCGAGCGACGCGACGCTATACTTGTAGCTGTTCTCGGTATGTATGGTTTCGCCAGCGCGGAAATCGATGGCCTCCCCTCCCACCTTCACTTTTTGTCGCTTGAGGCTGGCGAGATGCATTTCGATGCGATGGCGCTCGCGATTGTAAAATGCGTGATGTTCAAAAGAGTCGAGCCTGAATGTGCCGTCCAGCTCGCGGTTAATTCGCGTCAGCAAATTGAGATTGAACTTTGCGGTGATGCCTTCGGCATCGTTATACGCAGCATTGAGCACATCGGCCGATTTGATCAGATCGGCACCGACAATAAGTACGGCGCCCTTACCCAGAATGTTCGCAGCATTTCGCAGAAATCCCGCAGCATCATGCGGCTCGAAATTTCCGATGGTTGATCCGGGGAAAAACCCGACCCGTGCCGGCGCAACCTTTGCCTCCGGCGGCAGCGCGAATGGCTTGCAAATGTCGGCCGTCACCGGCAGCACCTTGAGCTGAGGAAAATCGGGCCGCAGCTCCGCGGCTTCCTGCTCGATCATTTCACCGCAGATATCGACCGGCACATAGGCTGCGAGCTTCGGCGCCGCCCTCAACAGGATGCGAGCCTTTTTGCTGGAGCCGCTGCCGAATTCCACCAGAGCCGCGCCCTGCGGGATCAATTTGGCGATTTCGCCAGCCTGCTGGCGCAGAATACTCATTTCACAGCGTGTCGGATAATACTCGGGGAGCTCGGTGATGCGTTCGAACAAATGCGACCCTGCGGCATCGTAAAAATATTTTGCTGGCACGTGCTTGGGTGCCGCGCGCAGGCCTTCGAGGACATCGGCCTCAAATTCGGAAACTTCCGCGCTCTGCTGCAAGAATCGTTTACGCGCTACTGCTGCAACCATGGTGACGCCTCACACAAACTCGGCCAGACGCAGGCCACTGAATTGCCAACGTGCCGACGGATAGAAGAAATTGCGATAGCTCACACGTTCATGTCCCTGGGGCGTTGCGAGCGAAGAGCCGCGCAGCACCATTTGGCTGACCATGAACTTGCCGTTGTACTCTCCAAGCGCGCCTTCAGCGGCCCGGTAGCCCGGATAGGGTAGATAGGCACTGCGCGTCCATTGCCAAGCGATGCCGAAAGCATCCGCCATCACATTCGCGCGCGCCGCGACCTCCCACTCCGCCTCGCTCGGCAGGTGCTTGCTGGCAAAGCGGGCAAAGGCGTCGGCTTCGTAATAGCTGACATGCTGAACCGGGGCGGCGTGATCGACGGGCCTCAAACCACCGAGAGTCATCACGTGCCAGGCGTCACTTCTCTTTCGCCAATGGCCGGGGGCCTGCCAGCCCTCCGTCTGGACCGTGGTCCACCCCTCGGAGAGCCAGAGCGACGGAGTTGTATATCCCCCTGCGCCGATGAATTCGAGCCACTCGCCGTTCGTGATCAAGTGCCGTGCGATCCGCACGCGCGGGATCAGTTCATCGTGAAATGGGGTTTCGTTGTCAAAGCAAAAACCGCCACCCTCGTGGCCGATCGCGTGAATGCCTGCCGGTGCCTCTACATAGCCGCGCGGCCCTTGCGTTGCGCGCGGCGGCTGCCAGTTCGCATCATAAACCGGGTCCGTCGGATTCTGCGCAAAGGCATGCAGAATGTCGGTGATAAGCAATTCCTGATGTTGCTGCTCGTGATGGAGTCCGATTTCGACAATCGCGAATACGCGCTCCGCCTCCACCGCCGGTATCTGCGCGATCAGCCGCTCGACCGCCGCATCAACGTGGGCGCGATAGGCGCTGACATCCTCGCCATTCGGCCGCGTGATCAAGCCACGCTGCGGACGCGCATGACGCGGACCGGCCGCGACGTAGTAGGAATTGAAAAGAAACGGAAAGCGTTCGTCGAAAATCTTGTAAGCCGGGTCATGAGGCACGAGCAGAAACTGCTCAAAGAACCATGTCACATGGGCGCGGTGCCACTTGGCCGGACTGGCGTCATCCATCGACTGCACAATCTGATCTTCGGCTGACAAATGCGCCGCGCGCGCTTCCGTTTCAGCGCGCACGCGACGGAATGCCCGGAGCCAGGTGTCGCGGATTTCGTCAATGGGACGCCGTGGCGCCCCCGCCGGCTCCTCTCGTGTGGCCGGCGACATTGCAGGGCGCACCATGAAGTGCCTCCGTAAATTCTAAGGGCTTCAGCAGTCGATATATGTACAGATACGATTTATGCATGCGATTGTTCCATCGCATGTTGGCTCGGGCAACCTTGAATCTGGGGTGGCGGCGGCGCGATACCACCGCTTGCCCTGAAAGCATCTTTGCCGCGAATTCACACATCGGCTGCTCCACCAATGTCCATTTGGCGAGGGCTTCAAGACTCGCTTCCGCGGTATCTTCCGCCAATCGCTGATAAGTGTTCGTGACCAATTCGGGCGCCTATGTGACCAAAGGCGCGTGCAACTTTTATGAACTGCTCGGGTAGCGGTTCGTCGATCCAACGCACAGTAGCTTCTGCACGCGCGTCGCACGAAGTGCGACAGACAATCACGGGGATCGAGTCAGGCTACACAAAGATGATGAGATTAAATTCTCTAGATCTATTGCTTCTCATTTAAGATCAATAGCTTAGAGTGAAATGGTAGCGGGGGAGGGACTCGAACCCCCGACCTCCGGATTATGATTCCGCTGCTCTAACCAGCTGAGCTACCCCGCCATTCCGATTCAACGCGCCGGAACGAGCGCGATATAGGAAGTCGCGGCAAACACTGTCAAGCAAGCGGTCATTTCGGCTGAATAGACTGGTCGCCGCCGGGGCTGCCGGGCGGCGGAATGACAGGCATAGTGCCTCCTGGCGGGGTGGGCTGGTGAATCTCGGGATCGACATGTTCCGGCGGGCAGATCACGCCCCCGGATCGCGCGAGCCGATCGCTCAGATTTCCTGTCGTGTCCTGCTGTGCGTCGACAACGTCACCGCCCTTCCCGATAGTGGTTTGCGCATCGGAATGTGCGCAAGCGCGCGGATCGAGCTGTTCGGTCTTGGGCGCGACTGGCGCCTTCGTCGGCGGCGGAGCCTGAGCCATCGCCACGGCCGGCAACAGAAATACCGAAACCGTCAACTCTAGAATTCGGATTGCGCGCGCCATCGCCACGATCCCCTTTAGCCGCGTGTATCTACAGAAGATAACGGCTTGGCCGGGGCGAGAGTTCCATCTACGTCGGTGTGTCGGCCAGACGCTCGAAGCGGATCAGGGAAAAATGGCCAAGCGGAGGCATCGGCCGGTGCTCCAGGAGTCGCACGCCGCCGTGACCTGCGGCCCAATCGGCCAGCCGGCCGAAACGGAATTCGGGCCGCCAACCAAGTCTCCGTGCGATCGGAGCGAAGCAAAGTTCAAAAACGCGGCGCGGGCCGTCCTCAGCGCCGATATGGTTGACGAGCACGATCTCACCACCTGGCCGGATCACGCGAACGAATTCGTTGAGTGTGGCTTCGGGCTTTGGCACCGCTGTAATGACGAATTGGGCCACCACGACATCGAAGGACCGGTCTGGCAGCGCCATCCGCTCGGCGTCCATCACGGCCAGAGTCTCGACGTTGCCGAGCCCAAGCTCGGCGACGCGCTCATGCGCTCTACGCAGCATCGGTTCAGACAGGTCGATGCCAACCAGTTTGTTTTTTCGTGTGTAGTCAGGTAGCGAAATGCCGGTGCCGACACCGACCTCAAGAATGCGCCCGCCGCCCGGTCCGCACGCCTGCTCCGCGGCCTCGATCGCGGCCCGCCGACCGGCGTCAAACACCGCGCCGAAGACGAGGTCATAGACTGGCGCCCACCGCGCATAGGCGCGCTCGACACTCGATTTGTCGATGTCCGCCCCCATACGCCCCGCACTTAGCCGCGCATCGCAGATGTTGCTATTCGTTGCTCGTCGGCGCGCTGATAATCCGCTGCTCCGACTGCGCTCTTGATGAATCCGCCGCCCAGCACTCGCGCCTGCCCCTCTCCCGAATCGTAGAAGACGCAGGCCTGGCCGGGGGATACTCCGTGCTCGCCATCGACCAATTCAACCTCGCAGCCCTTGGCGCCGTGCCGCAGCCAGGCGGCTTGCGGTGGCCGGGTCGAGCGCACCTTGACGAACACCTCGCGACGGTCGTCTGCAAGCGCCCCATCGAGCGAGCCGTCGCCAATCCAGTTCACGTCGCGCAGCACGATACGGCTCATGCGCAACGCTTCGCGCGGACCGACCACGACGCGGTGCCGCTCGGAATCGAGTCGCACGACGTAAAGCGGCTCTCCGGTCGCAATACCCAGCCCACGGCGCTGCCCGACAGTGAAGTGAATAATACCGGCATGCCGGCCGAGCACTCCTCCCTCGAGATCGACGATATCGCCGGCTTCCGCCGCACCTGGCTTCAGGCGCTCAATCATGTCGGCGTAGTGCCCGGACGGCACGAAGCAAATGTCCTGACTGTCGTGCTTGTCGGCCACCGGAAGACCAAAGCGGCGGGCAAGCTCGCGGGTCTCCGATTTTGTTCTTTCCCCAAGGGGGAAGCGCAGAATATCGAGTTGCTCGCGGGTCGTTCCAAAAAGGAAGTAGCTCTGGTCGCGCTCGTCTTCGCGTGCGCGATAAAGCGCGCGTCCGCCGCCAGGCAAAGACCGCGACGCAACATAGTGGCCGGTTGCCAGCACCTCGGCGCCAAGCTCACGCGCAGTGATAAGAAGATCGTGGAACTTGATCGACATATTGCAGTCGACGCAGGGTACCGGCGTCTCGCCATGAATATAGCTCTCGGCGAAACGGTCGATCACCGCCTGCTTGAAGCGGTTCTCGTAGTCGAGCACGTAGTGCGGAATGCCGATCCGCTCCGCCACCGCACGCGCATCATGGATATCCTGGCCCGCACAGCAGGCGCCCTTGCGATGGATCGCTGCACCATGGTCGTAGAGTTGCAGGGTCACGCCGACCACATCGTAGCCCTCTGCCTTGAGCAAAGCGGCGGTCACCGAGGAGTCGACGCCGCCGGACATGGCGACAACGACACGAGTGTCCTGAGGTCGGCGGTCGAGATCGAGACTGTTGAGCATGGTGCTTCTTACTACAGGTGGCGACCCAGGGCGCGCAATGCGAGGGCAATGCCCGGCAGAAATTGCCGCTACCTGCCCGAATACGCGAGTCCCTGTCCCCGCGCGTTATTCACAAGAGGCTGAATAAAAACAGGAATTTGACATTTAGAAGGCTGGCCTGACGATTGCACGTAGCACGCCGGAGATCTCTGGAGGTTCCACTGTGCCGCAAGTTGCGTCCGATCCGAAAATTCACGCCCCGAACCATTCTCTGCCGCGTATGGCCCGCCCGGCCCAGCAGTCCGACAACGCGCCCTCACCCTTCGAGAGCCTGCTCGATGACAGCGCGCAGTCCGCCGGCCAGGCCACACCCCCGTCGCCCGAAAACAAAGCGGGGTTTGCCGATAGCTCTCAGGCGCCCGCCAGAAACAATGAGTGCAAGCCGCCGGCTACCAACGATGACGCCCCTGCGCCAAAATCCGATCAGGTTGATGACGCCACCCTCAAACCCGGCGATGTCGTAAAAGCCGTCTGTGAAGGCAAGGCGGATGTGAACGCCAAGGCGTCTACTGCCGCCGGCGAAACGATCAAGACAGATGACAACGGCGAAGAGCCCGCCGGCGGGCCGAAAGCCGATACTCCGGCGATCGCGACGCCGCCGACCGACAATATTCAGACCATCAGTACCGCCGTGGTCGGCCTCGCCCCTGCGCCTGCACCGCTGACCGATCAGACGCCGAAGCCTGACCCCGCTGGTATCAAGCAACCTGGCCAGATGGCGGAGCTGGTGGCGGCTGTCGGCAACGACGCGTCGACCCTCAAGGGGCTCGATCCTGTTGATCCGAAAGCCGGCACCGGCAAACAAGCCGCTGCTGAAAAAAAGACCGACGTCGAAACACAATTTGATACCGACTTTGCCACCCCCGAGGCGATGGCCGATTCACAGCCCGCAGCCAAACTCACGCCGCAGTCGCATGTGGCCAAACCACAGTTCGCCCCAAGCGACAGCGACAAGGAACACATCACGCAGGCGCGCGGCGAAGGTGTGAGCGATAGCCATCGCAACATGGATGCATCACCGACGCTTTCCGGCGATCCCGCTGGCGCGGCGCCAAACGTTTCGGCCGATGCTTCGGCAACTTCGACCATGGTCTCTGAGCCCGCGCGCACAAGCCTCGCCACGACGACGCCCCCGGCGCCCGTTGCGCCACCTGGAGGGCTGCCGGCGGGAATCCCGTTTGGAGGACTCGCGGTGGAAATCGCCGGCAGGGCAATCGCCGGCAAAAACCGTTTTGAAATCCGTCTTGATCCGCCAGAACTCGGCCGCATCGAGGTCCGGCTCGACGTCGACCGCGATGGCAACGTGACTTCGCGTTTGACCGTCGACCGTGCCGACACTTTCGATTTGCTGCGACGCGACGCTGCCGGCCTTGAACGTGCCCTGCAGGATGCCGGACTCAAAACCGCCGGTAACGGACTCCAATTCTCGTTGCGCGAGCAGCCGATGAGCCAACAGCAAACAGGCACTGACACCGCCCAGATCGTGATGCAGGACGAAATGCTGCCGCCAGCCGATGTGATCCCGCAGAACTATGGCCGTCTCGCCGGACAGGGCGGCGGTCTGGATATTCGAGTCTGAGGACAAACCATGACAACGATCCCCTCCACGTCAACGGTTGGCACCGGCGCAAGCTCGGTGCCGAACGCGATCGATAACACTGAGATCGCCAGCAATTTCACGACGTTCCTACAACTGCTGACGACGCAACTGAAAAATCAAAATCCGCTCGATCCGCTCGATACCAACCAATTCACCCAGCAGCTGGTGGAATTCGCTCAAGTCGAGCAACAGATGAAGTCCAACGATCAGCTCTCAAGCCTGGTATCGCTGGAAAAGAGCGCTGCGGCGACGACGGCGCTCGCTTATGTCGGCGCCACGGTCGTGGTTGACGGCGCGACCGCGCAGTTGACTGCCGGCACCGCCAACTGGAGCCTCAATGTCACGAAGCCGTCGACCGCCACGATCACCATCAAGGATTCCACCGGCCAAAATGCCTTTACCGGTACTGTCGCGGTAAATCCGGGCGCGCCGAGTTTCACCTGGAATGGCCGCGGGAACGACGGCCGGATCTGGCCCGACGGCAGCTACACGCTCACCGCCACAGCGGTGGACGCCAACAAGCAATCGGTCGCCATTTCAACCGAAGTGCAGGCGACGGTGGATTCAGTCGACCTCACGCAAGACCCGCCTCAACTCACGATCAACGGACAGAACTATACGCTCGACAAGATCAAACGCATCGTTCGGCCTACCACGTAGCGGCACGAACGGGGGGAGCCCTCTCACCGGCGCAAATTGCCGGGTAGGATGGCCCTCCCTGATTACCAGCTGTTAACGCGCTGCCCAAAGTAACGCCAGAACGGCCCCCGCGAGCCATCCGTAACCAAAAGGTTATCGGAAGCCGGGCAAACATTGCCTGATGCATTTGTCATGCTTAGGCAAATTTTAAGCCGGGGCCTGTAGTTTTCCTGCAGTAAGTGTCAGTCGAGTCTTGTTTTGTGAGTGTACCAATGACCGAACCCCATCGCCCGAGGGTCAAATATGTGATCGGGCCTGATGGCAGTCCGCTGACCATTGCGGATTTGCCGCCGCCAACGACAAAGCGCTGGGTCATCCGCCGTAAGGCAGAGGTGGTGGCCGCGGTTCGTGGCGGCCTTTTGTCCCTTGAAGAAGCGTGTGCGCGGTACACGCTGACCGTCGAGGAATTCCTTTCCTGGCAGGCTTCGATTGATCAGCATGGGCTCGCTGGCCTGCGCACAACGCGCATTCAGCAGTACCGCCAGTAGTCCTCTATCGCCGGCATTTGAGCGCGGGCGCGTCAGCCGCCGGCCATATCCATGTCGGCTGTTGCGAGCCGTGCATTTCTTTCGCGCAACCCCCCGAGGGAATTAACCGGGCGCTAACCTTAAACTGGGCAAATCTTGCCGGGTAAGGCGCACGCTTCGCGCCCCTGCGGGTGGGACAAAAACCGGTGCAAGGTTTCTTCGACTTTGTGAAGTCGCTGGGTGCTGCACGAATGGCGGCGATGGCCGCGGTGACGCTGACCCTGATCGGCTTCTTTTCATTCCTGATGATCCAGATGACGACGCCGCAAATGGTGCCGTTATTTACCGATCTCTCGGTCGACGACAGCGCGTCGATCATCAAGGATCTGGAGCGGCAAGCCGTTACCTATCAACTCAAGAGCGACGGCGCCATCATCATGGTGCCCAAGGATAAGGTCGCCCGGCTGCGCATGAAGCTTGCCGAATCCGGACTGCCCAAAGGCGGCGGTGTCGGTTACGAGATTTTCGACAAGACCGATGCGCTCGGTGCAACGACCTTCGTCCAAAACATCAATCACCTGCGAGCACTGGAAGGCGAACTGTCCAGGACCATTCGCAGTATTGATCGCGTGCAGGCAGCCCGCGTGCACCTCGTCTTGCCAGAGCGCCCGCTGTTCTCGCGCGACAAAGTCGATGCCTCGGCCTCTATCGTGCTCAAGGTCCGCGGTACGCTGGAGCAACAGCAGGTAAGGGCTATTCGCCACCTTGTTGCCAGCGCGGTGAATGGCCTCAAGCCCGAGCGTGTTTCCGTCATCGACGAAACCGGCAAGTTGCTCGCGGATGGCGCCGCACAGGACAATTCGCTGAGCGGCGCCAACTCGGATGAACGCAAGCTTGCCTACGAGAACCGTCTGCGCAGTGAGGTGGAAACCATTGTGTCTTCGGTGGTCGGCCCCGGCCACGCGCGCGTGCAGATCAATGCCGATTTCGACGTCAATCGCATCACCCAGACTTCGGATAAATTCGATCCCGAGGGCCGGGTGGTGCGATCGAGCCAGACCCGCGAGGAGCAGTCAGCCACCAGTGACAATAAAGAGGGCACCGTATCGGTCGGCACCGAATTGCCCGGCGGCAGACCACAGACCGAAGGCGCCGCCAAGGGCGATCAAAGCAAGAAGACCGAAGAAATCGTCAACTACGAAATTTCGCGCACGACCAAGACCGAGGTGATCGAAGCGGGACGGGTCAACCGCATTTCAGCGGCGGTGCTGGTCGACGGCATCTACGCCAAGAACGACAAGGGCGAGCTTGCCTACCAGCCGCGGCCGAAAGAAGAGATCGATCGGATCGCAGCGCTGGTTCGCTCGGCCATTGGCTTCGATACCAAGCGTGGCGATCAGGTTGAGGTCGTTAATCTGAGGTTTGCCGAAACCACTCCCTCGCCGATCAACGAGCCGACTGGCTGGATGAGCTATCTGCAGTTCACCAAGGACGACATCATGCGTGGTGCCGAATTCGGCGTCATGGCGGTGCTCGGGCTGGTGGTGATGTTCATGGTGGTCCGTCCGCTCGTACGCCGGATCATCACGCCGGAAGGCATGCAGCCCGGCCAGGCCCTGGCGGCCGCGGTCGTTTCACCTTCGGCGGAGGCAGCTACCTCGGGCGGCATGGGCATTCCCGGCGTCGGCGGCAGCATCACGTCGACTGGCGGACCGAATGTGTCAATCGTCGGCGGCGACGAAGCGGTCGCTATCTCCAACCGTACGTCGGCCATGATCGATATCGCCAAGGTTCAGGGCCAGGTCCACGCACAATCGGTACAGAAGGTCGGCGAGCTTGCCGACAAGAACCCGCATGAGGCCGTTTCGATCATCCGCAACTGGCTCCACGAGGATGCAGCCTAAGCCATGCCGTCAGCCTACGCCGAGACCAAGAAAGACAAGGAAAAAGGGGTCCGCGAGGACATCGGCGGACTAATGGCCGAACTCTCGAAACGCCCGACGACGCCCGAACGCATCCGCAAACTGACCGGTCCGGAGCGCGCGGCGGTGCTCATGCTCTCGCTCGGTGAACAATACGGCGCCAAGATCTTCAGCCTGCTCGATGACGATGAGCTGCGCGAAATATCCATCGTGATGTCGTCGCTCGGCACGATCGAGGCAGAATCGGTTGAGCAGTTGCTGCTCGAGTTCGTCGGCCGGATGTCGGCGTCAGGTGCCCTGCTTGGCAACTACGACGCCACCGAACGTTTGCTGAAACAGTATCTGCCGGCCGAACGCGTCGGCGGAATCATGGACGAGATTCGCGGTCCCGCCGGCCGCAACATGTGGGAGAAGCTCGCCAACGTTCAGGAAGAGGTTTTGGCGAACTATCTCAAGAACGAATATCCGCAGACCGTCGCTGTGGTGCTTTCCAAGCTGCGGCCGGAACATGCCGCCCGTGTCCTCTCTATTCTGCCGGAAGACCTGTCTCTCGACTGCGTCAACCGCATGCTGAAGATGGAGGCAGTGCAGAAGGAAGTCATCGAGCGCGTCGAGCAGACGCTTCGCACGGAATTCATGTCAAACCTTTCGCAGACCCGCCGCCGTGACGCTCACGAAGTCATGGCGGAAATATTCAACAACTTCGATCGACAGACCGAGACGCGTTTCCTCACGGCGCTGGAAGAGGACAATCGCGACGCCGCCGAGCGCATCAAGGCGCTGATGTTTACCTTCGACGACCTGGTCAAGCTCGACACCGGCTCGGCGCAGACGCTCATGCGCAATATCGATAAGGACAAACTTGGCGTGGCGCTCAAGGGCGCCAATGAAACGGTCCGGCAGTTCTTCTTTACGAATATGTCGAGCCGCGCCGCCAAGATGCTGGTGGAAGATATGCAGGCCATGGGGCCGGTTCGCTTGCGCGACGTTGATGAGGCGCAGGCGCTCCTGGTCAACATCGCCAAGGACCTTGCGGCAAAAGGTGAAATTCTGATCTCGAAGAGCCGCGGCGAAGACGAATTGATCTATTGAGAACCCGATGAAAGCGACGGCCAAATATCTGTTCGATGAGGATTTCGCCTCCGGCGAAAAGCCGACCATCACGTTGATCGAACACGAGCGCCGCCGCGCGGATGCCGAGTCGCAGGCCTATCGCAACGGCTTTGCCGCCGGCCAGGAACAGGCGCAACAGGAAGCTGCGCAACGCATCGCAGCCGCCCTTGCCGTGATCGCCGATGGGCTTGGCCGGCTGGACGGCGCGCTCACGGCAATCGAAACCCGGCTTGAAACCGAAGCGGTGGAAGTGGCGGTGGCGGTCGCGGCAAAGCTCGCACCGGCGCTGCTGGCGCGCGAACCGCTTGTGGAGATCTCCGCCCTCGCCACCGACTGCTTTCACCACCTGGTCGCGGCTCCGCATGTGGCCGTACGGGTCGGTCCGGGCATTTATGACACCGCGAAGGAAAAGATCGAAGAGATTGCCCGTGCGCGTGGTTTCGAAGGGCGGCTTGCCATGACGCCCGATGAGACACTGGCGGCCGGCGACTGCCGCATCGAATGGGCCGATGGCGGCGTGAATCGTGATCAGTCCGCGACAGCGTCGGCCATAGACGAAATGGTCGGCCGGTACATTTCCGCGCGCAACGCGCCAGCCGCATAGAATTTCTGGAGATCGCAGCAATGAGTGACGACGACACAAAGGTACCGCTTCCCGACCTCGAAAACGGCGGTGACGTCCAGGTCGTGCCCGATGCGGGCACGCTCGTGCCCTCGGATTCCGAATCCGTCAACCGGGGCGCCGCCGACCTCGAAGCGGTATTTGACGTGCCAGTGCAGGTCTCCGCGGTGCTCGGCCGCGCCCATATGGAAGTTGGCAACCTGCTCAAGCTCGGACCGGGCGCCGTATTGGAACTCGATCGCAAGGTCGGCGAGGCAATCGACATTTACGTCAACAATCGACTGGTCGCACGTGGCGAAGTCGTACTTGTGGAAGACAAGCTCGGCGTGACCATGACCGAAATCATCAAGGCGGATCACAACTGATGCCCTCATCGATCCGCCATTTCTCACGAATGTACGGAGCTAAGCCATGCGACTCCTGATCGTCGGCACGCTCGGCGGCCAGCTCACCACCGCAACCAAGCTCGCGATGGACAAGGGCGCCAGCGTTACCCATGCCGAAAGCAATGAGCAGGCGCTCGCTGTCCTGCGCTCCGGCCGCGGCGCGGACCTGCTGTTGGTGGACGTCAGCCTCGACATCCGCGACCTGGTGACGCGGCTCGACGCCGAGCGCATCTACGTGCCGATCGTCGCTTGCGGAGTCACCAATGACGCGCGCGCCGCGGTCAACGCCATTCATGCCGGCGCGAAGGAATACATCCCGCTGCCGCCAGACCCCGATCTGATCGCCGCAGTGCTCGCCGCCGTTGCCGATGATACCCGCGAGATGATCTATCGCGACGATGCGATGGCGAAGGTTGTCAAGCTTGCCCAGCAAATTGCCGGGTCCGATGCTTCGGTGCTCATCACCGGCGAAAGCGGCACGGGCAAAGAGGTCCTCGCGCGCTTCGTGCACGGCCGCAGCACGCGATCGAAAAGGCCATTCATCACTGTCAATTGCGCGGCGATACCGGAAAACCTTCTCGAGTCGGAGCTGTTCGGCCACGAGAAAGGCTCCTTCACCGGAGCCCTTGCCCGACGTATCGGCAAATTTGAAGAGGCAAACGGCGGCACCTTGCTGCTCGACGAAGTTTCCGAGATGGAGGTTCGGCTGCAAGCCAAGTTGTTGCGCGCCATTCAGGAACGCGTCATTGACCGGGTCGGCGGCAACCGTCCTGTCCCGGTCGACATTCGCATCATCGCAACGTCGAACCGCAATCTCACCGACGCGGTGCGCGAAGGCAAGTTTCGCGAGGATCTGCTGTTCCGTCTTAACGTCGTCAACCTGAAGATTCCGCCCTTGCGCGAGCGCCCGGCCGATATCGGCGAACTGGCGCACCACTTCATCAAGAAATATTCGCA
>DASSIJ010000334.1:0-12662 GCA_035692045.1 Pseudolabrys sp.
TGATGACCGGCACTGCGTATTCACCGGTCGCCGCCGGATCGCCGGGGCCATTCGACAAGAACACGCCGTCGGGCTTGAGCGCCATGATGTCTTCAGCCGAGGTTTTTGCCGGCACGACCGTGACCTTGCACCCCGAGCCGGCGAGCAAGCGAAGAATGTTGCGTTTGATACCATAATCGACGGCAACAACATGGAATTCCGGATTGGTCAGCCGGGCAAAACCCTGGCCCCAGGCCCATGGCGTTTCATCCCAGGTAAAGCGCTGTCCGCTGGTCACCATCGGCACAAGATCCATGCCGACCAGCCCCGGCCACGCCGCGGCTTCCTTCTTGAGCGCGGCGATATCGAATTTGCCATTGGGCGCGTGCGCGATCACGGCGTTCGGCATGCCGTTGACACGGATCAGCGACGTCAGGGCGCGCGTATCGATGCCGGCCAACCCGATAATGCCGCGCGCCTTGAGCCAGTCACTGAGATTTTTGGTTGCGCGATAGTTCGACGGCGAGGTGATCGCGCTGTGCAAAATGACCCCGCGCGCGCCGGGTGTCGCCGCCATGTTGACGGTTTCGATGTCCTCTTCGTTGGTGCCGACATTGCCGATATGCGGGAAGGTGAAGGTGATGATCTGCCCTGCATAGGACGGGTCGGTGAGGATCTCCTCGTAGCCCGTCATGGCGGTGTTGAAGCAGACCTCGCCGACCGCATGACCGGCCGCACCGAAACCGAAGCCCTCGACTACAGTCCCGTCAGCAAGCACCAAAAGCGCGGTCGGCTTGGGCTCGGCCCAAGCGCCCGATGCGCCGGTGGAGCTGGCTTTCGACTGGGTCATGGCCTCTTAGTTGCGTATTATAGTGTGCGAGGCAAGGGGCCGCCGGGTGCCGCCCCCAGGCAGATATAAGGCCATAAGAAAGGGGTTCCCGTGCTGCGCGACGACATCAACAAGGCTTTGACCGAGGCGATGAAAGCCAAGAACGAGCGGGCGGTTTCCACGCTCCGCATGATCAATTCCTCTCTGAAGAATGCCGATATCGAGGCGCGCGGTGCCGGAAAACCGCCGCTTGGCGACGCGGAGGTGCTCAGCATCCTGCAGAAAATGATCAAGCAGCGGCAGGAATCGGTCGAGCTCTATCAGAAGGGCGGCCGCGCCGACCTGGTGAAACAGGAGCAGGACGAGATCGCCATCATCACCGCCTATCTGCCCAAGCAAATGTCCGATGGCGAGATCAACGCCGTCATCGAAGCAGCAATTAAGGAAACCGCCGCCGCCGGCATGAAGGATATGGGCAAGGTCATCGGCGTCCTGCGCGGAAAATATGCGGGGCAGATGGATATGGCCAAAGCCAGCGGGATGGTGAAGGCGAAACTCAGTTAATGTCATGGCCGGCACAAAAGCCGGGCATGACGAAGCAAAATAAACGTCGTCGCGGAGTGAAACATGGATCGGATCTTGATTGCCGCATTGGCGGCCGTAACGTTGTACGCGAGCCAGTCCAGGGCCGACGACTATCCGACCCGACCGATCCATGTGCTCACGACTTCGAGCGCCGGCGGCATCAGCGATATCTTCATGCGCGTGCTCGGCGAGGAGTTGCACAAGAGACTCGGTCAGCCGCTGATCATCGAGAACCGCCCGGGCGGTTCAGGCAATATGGGCGCGCGCGCCTGCCAGGATGCGCAGCCGGACGGCTACACGATCTGCATCATCAATGCCGATCCGATGATCTACAACCAGTACCTATTCAAGAATCTGCCGTTCGATCCGGACAAGCTCACGCCGATCATCAACCTGTTTCATCTCATCCAGGTATTGGTGATCAATTCCGATCTTGGCGCCAAGAGCGTGGATGAGCTGATTGCGGTGTCGAAGCAGAAGCCGGGCACACTCTCTTATCTCACCGCCTCGATTCCGTGCGTCGTCTACATGGACAACCTCAGGCAGGAGAAAGGCGGCGACTGGGTGCGCGTGCCGTTCAAGGGCGGCGGGGAGGCGACCAACGCCATTCTTGGCGGCTCGACTCCCATTGGTCTGATCGGCCTTGGCAACGTGATCTCGCAGATCAGCGCCGGCAAGATGACGGCGTTGGCCCTGGTCAACAATATCCGCACGCCACTGTTGCCGAATGTGCCCACGCTGGAAGATCTCGGCTACAAGGGCGCGCCGTCGCAGACGTGGTACGGACTGTTTGCTCCCCCCGGCACGCCAAAGGCGGCCGTCGACAAGATCGCCGCCGAGGTGACACGCGTTGTGAGCGATCCGGGCTTCCGCGACAAATACATCATCAGCCGCGGCCAGGTGCCGGCGATCAACACGCCGGAGCAGTTCGTGGCCGAGATCAAGGCCGACCGTGCGGCAGCGAAAGACGTCGTGAAGGCCTCGGGGCTCGAACCGCAGTAGTCCTTCTAGTCAATCCGGGTCACGCCACTTCGCGCAGGATGTCTGCCAGCCGATCGGGCTCGTCGATCATCACGTCGTGGCCGCAAGGTACTTCGTAGGTGCGCCAGCCGCGACCGGCCTTCGTGCGCGCGTAGGCTTTGTCAAAGGACACGTTTGGATAGCCTGCAGCGCGGATATATGTTTTCGTCGCAACGCGTTCGCGCGCGCCGGTGAGCTTGATTTTTTCGGTCATGGTGCCGATCGGCTGTGGCGTGGCGAGTGAATCGACCCAGGCGCGGTCCTTCTCATTCACTTTGAACGCGGCGGCGTCGCGCACAGGCACGGTCGTGTCCCTGCGATCGAGCACGCCCTCGATCACTTCCTGCACGGCCGGCTGGACCACATCGAGCAGAGATTCGCCGTTGTCGGGAAGGAATGCGTCGAGAAAGACGATCGAGCTGATTTTGTTCGCCACCGCTTCGGCGACGCCGGAGATGACAAAACCGCCATAGGAATGCCCGACCAGCACGATGTTGTTCAGCCGCTCGCATTTGATAAGGCCGAGCACATCGGCGACGTGCAGCGACAAATCGATGTTTGGATGCAGCAGGTGCGCCCGCTCGCCGAGGCCGGTGAGCGTCGGCGTGAATACAATATCGCCGCGCGCTCTCAGCCGGTCGGCGACGCGGCACCAGCACCAGCCCCCGTGCCAGGCGCCGTGAACAAGGACGAAGGTTTTCGAACTCACTTGGCGCGCTTCCAGATTTGCGTTGCGACGCCGCCTCCGCCGGAGGGTGCGGCGTTGATCACCTGCAACTCGTCGCCGCTGACGGACAATGTCCGCTTTTGTGTCTGACCCTCGAAATTCGGATAGCTGCTCGCCTCGATCATGACCGTGATCGAACTGGACGGTTCGTCGATGGTGTAGGTGCCGAAGTAATTGAGTGCTCCCTGCACGGCTGCTGCGTTCTCTGCGTCGGTGCCTTTGGTACGATTGTTCGACGCGAATTTCGGAATGCCCGCGCGCACGATCGACACCGAGAAGCGGCCGCCGGCATCGAGGAACATGACGCCGTGCGGGGTTGGCCCGTAGCCATCGGCGTCGCCGATCTTGACCGAAACCAGCGTCCAGGTGCCGATTGCCTGCTGCTTGAGCGACTGTGCCTGGGCGCTGCCGGCGAAGAGCCCCGCAGCCACGAGGCCAAGCAGCGACGCGAGCACGGGCGTGGCGAGAATGGTCATGACTTTCCTCCCTTTGACCCTGTCTGCGCAGGCTTTTTGTACCAGCTAGAACACGGAATTGCCGTCACTATTCCGGCCGTATGGGGCCTGCAAGGCGTGGTGAATTGCTGTGTCTAGCGGGGACAAAATGCCCCTGGACGCGCCGCAAATAGCCGATATGGGGAAGAGTCACCGGTTGACCGCCGATTCGGCCAAAAAACCATGCGCTTCACGCCCCAGTTCCTGGACGAGCTGAAAGCCCGGCTTCCGGTTTCGGAGGTCGTGGGCAAGCGCGTGAAGCTCATACGCTCCGGACGCGAGTTCAAGGGCCTGTCGCCCTTCAACAAGGAAAAGACACCGTCGTTCTTCGTGAACGACCAGAAGCAGGCCTGGTTCGATTTTTCCTCGGGCAAGAACGGCAGCATTTTCGATTTCGTCATGCAAAGCGAAGGCGTCAGCTTTCCGGAGGCTGTGGAGCGCCTGGCGCAGATGGCCGGCATGCCGTTGCCGAAAGTCTCGCGCGAGGATGAAGCGCGCGACGCGCGGCGCAAGACGCTGCACGATGTCGTCGAGCTGGCGGCGAAATTTTTTCAGGACACATTGGCCTCGCGGACCGGCGCGAAGGCGCGCGGCTATCTCGCCGATCGCGGCCTCGATCCGGCGACGCAGCTCAAGTTCCGCCTCGGCTTTGCACCGGGTGAACGTTTCGCGCTGAAGGAGCATCTGGGTTCGCACGGCATTCCCGTCGAGGACATGGTCGAGGCGGGATTGCTGATTTCGGGCGACGATATTCCGCTGCCGTTCGACCGCTTCCGCGATCGGGTGATGTTCCCGATCAGCGATATGCGCGGGCGCGTGATTGCCTTTGGCGGCCGCGCGCTCGAAAAGGACGCGCAGGCAAAATATCTCAATTCGCCGGAGACGCCGCTCTTTCATAAAGGCGCGACGCTCTACAACATCGCCGCCGCGCGACAGGCGGCACACGATGGTGGGCAGAACGGCGCACCGATCATCGCGGTTGAAGGTTATGTCGATGTGATTGCGATGGTGACGGCGGGTTTTCCGGCGACAGTCGCGCCGCTTGGCACGGCCTTGACCGAAGACCAGCTCGCACTGCTCTGGAAAATGGCAGATGAGCCGGTGCTCTGTTTCGACGGTGACGGCGCGGGGCTGCGCGCCGCCTATCGCGCCGTCGACCTTGCGATGCCGCGTCTCAGGCCCGGCAAGAGTCTGAAATTTGCGCTGCTCCCGCAGGGACAGGACCCGGACGACCTGGTGCGCTCGGGCGGGCGCGAAGCCGTGAGCGAGGTCATCGCCGCGGCGCGGCCGCTCGCCGGCATGCTCTGGGCGCGCGAGACGGAAGGCCATTCGTTCGACACACCGGAGCGGCGCGCTGCGCTGGAGGCGCGCGTCAACGAAGTTACGGCGGGGATTGCCGACGATGCGGTGCGTAAATACTACCGCCAGGATTTCAGTGCGCGGCTGTCGCAGTTTTTCGCGCCCGAGCGGGCACAACAGGGCGAAGCGCGTCGTCGTGACAATTGGCGCGAGCCGCGCTCAGGTGCGAACTGGCGCGAACCGGGGACCGGCGGAAACTGGCGCCAGCGGCGTAACAGCGACTGGCAACGCGGCGACGCACCCCGGCCGGCGGGTCGGTCGACGCCCTATGTCGTGGTGAGCCAGCAATTGGCATCGAGCCCGGTCCATCGCGGCCACCGTACGGCGGTCCCGCGGCGGGAGGCGCTGATCCTCCAGGCCGCGCTCAACTATCCCTGGCTCTTGCATGACCATCTGGAGGAACTCGCCTCGCTCGAGTTCCGCCATGCCGACGCCGAACGGCTGAAAAGCGCGCTGATCGATATTGCCGCCAATGCCGCCATGCTCGACGCTGAAGCGCTCAAGGCGGAGCTGGCCGCCCGCTATCTCACCGAGGCGATGCAGCGGATCGCCTTGTCGATCACCACCCCGTCGGTGTGGGGCGCGCGGCCGGAGGCCGCGCCGGACGACGTTTTGGTGACCTGGACGCAGCTTGTCGCCTTGCATCGGCAGTGGCACTCACTAACTAGGGAGCTTAAGGACGCCGAGCAGGCCTTGGGCCAGGACGCGAGCGAAGCCAATTATTTACGGTTGCGCGACGTCAAAGGCCGCTTGGCCCGGATGGAAGGCACCGAGGCCCTGATTGAGGGCTTTGGAGCCTCTTCCGGTCGCGGCGTTCGTAGCTTATGAGCAGGCGCATGATCCGGGAAAGTGGGATGCGCTTATAAGGGGTTGGCCAGCGGGAATAAGGGTCGGTTTCCGCGGTATTCTTTAGGTTAATCGGAGCTTAGCGGGTTCCGAAGACACTGAGATGACCTGATTCGGGGCGGCGCCTCGCCGGCGCGGCCCTTTTTGGCCGTGCGCCGGGTAGCGCGGCGAACCGGGCGCGGGACGGCCAGGACGGTCCAGGAGAGGCGGATGGCGAGCAAGGCAAAAGCGACGCAGGCGAAAGAAAAAGAACCAGCCCCGGAGAAGGAAGAAGGCGCGCCTGAATCGCCGCTGCCGCTTCTCGATCTCTCCGATGCCGGCGTCAAGAAGATGATCAAGGCCGCCAAGAAGCGCGGCTACGTCACCATCGACCAGATCAACGAAGTCATGCCGTCCGGCGAGGTGTCCTCCGACCAGATCGAGGACATCTATGCGATGCTCAATGAGATGGGCATCAACGTCGTCGAGACCGAAGAGGCCGACGCCGACGAGAAGGCGTCCGACGAAGCCGACGATGACGACGAGGATACCGGCACCGAGGTCGTCGAGGCGAAGACGAAGTCGCTGGCGACCGCCGAGAAGAAAGAGCCGTCCGAGCGCACCGACGATCCCGTGCGCATGTATCTGCGCGAGATGGGCTCGGTCGAGCTGCTCTCGCGCGAGGGCGAAATCGCCATCGCCAAGCGCATTGAGGCCGGCCGCGAAGCCATGATCGCCGGCCTGTGCGAGAGCCCGCTCACTTTCCAGGCCATTATCATCTGGCGTGACGAGCTCAACGAAGGAAAAGTCTTCCTCCGCGACATCATCGACCTTGAAGCGACTTACGCCGGCCCCGACGCCAAGCAGATGCAGGTGCCGGTGATCATCGGCCCCGATGGCAAGCCAGTGCCGCAAGCGGTCGGCACGCCGGTTCCCGGCGCGCCGCATTTGCAAGTCGTTCAGACCCCGGCGCCGGCCGTGGCGCCAGCCGCCGCGACGCCGTTCAAGGCGCCGGGCGCTGACGGTGAAGAGGCCGAGCCGAAGGATCCGGGCGAGGCCGCCGCCGAGAGCGACTACGACGAAGACGATATGGAGAATTCGCTGTCGCTCGCGGCCATCGAGGCCGAGCTGAAGCCGAAGGTGGTCGAGACTTTCGATACCATCGCGGATTCGTTCAAGCGCCTGCGCCGCCTGCAGGAGCAGGATATCGAATTCCGCCTGAAGAACTCCTCGCTGTCGCCGGCGCAGGAGCGCAAATATAAAAAGCTGAAGGAAGAGATCATCTCCGAGGTGAAGTCGCTGCGGCTCAACCAGGCGCGCATCGATTCACTCGTCGAACAGCTCTACGACATCAACAAGCGTCTCGTGTCCAACGAAGGCCGGCTGATGCGGCTTGCCGAAAGCTACGGCGTCATCCGCGAGGACTTCCTCAAGCAATACATGGGCGGCGAGCTTGACCCGCGCTGGCTCAACCGCGTGTCGAAGCTTTCGGCCAAGGGCTGGAAGAACCTCGTCGCCAAGGAAAAGGATCGCATCAAGGAGATCCGCTCGCTGGTGCACGACCTCGCCGCGCAGACCGGCGTGGAGATTTCGGAATTCCGCAAGATCGTGCACATGGTGCAGAAGGGCGAGCGCGAAGCCCGCCAGGCCAAGAAGGAGATGGTGGAGGCCAACCTGCGCCTCGTCATTTCCATCGCCAAGAAATACACCAACCGCGGCTTGCAATTCCTCGACCTGATCCAGGAAGGCAACATCGGCCTGATGAAGGCGGTCGACAAGTTCGAATACCGCCGCGGCTACAAGTTCTCGACCTACGCCACCTGGTGGATCCGGCAGGCGATCACCCGCTCGATCGCCGACCAGGCGCGCACTATTCGTATCCCGGTGCACATGATCGAGACGATCAACAAGATCGTGCGCACATCCAGGCAGATGCTGAACGAAATTGGGCGCGAGCCGACGCCGGAAGAGCTTGCCGAGAAGCTCGGCATGCCGCTGGAGAAGGTGCGCAAGGTCCTCAAGATCGCCAAGGAGCCGCTCTCGCTCGAGACGCCCATCGGCGACGAGGAGGATTCGCATCTCGGCGATTTCATCGAGGACAAGAACGCGATCCTGCCGATCGACGCGGCGATTCAGTCGAACCTGCGCGAGACCACCACGCGTGTGCTCGCCTCGCTCACCCCGCGCGAGGAGCGCGTGCTGCGCATGCGCTTCGGCATCGGCATGAACACCGACCACACGCTGGAAGAAGTCGGCCAGCAGTTCTCGGTCACCCGCGAGCGTATCCGTCAGATTGAGGCGAAGGCGCTGCGGAAGCTCAAGCATCCGTCACGCAGTCGCAAACTCAGAAGTTTCCTGGACAACTAGACCGCTTTGGTCGTCCCGCGAAGGCGGGGGATCCAGTTCGGACAATCCATCTGAAATTAAACGGCGGGCCTCGTGCCCGCCGCTTTTTATTCTGTCTCTCGGCATCCGATGCGTCGTTAATTCCCTTTGCTCGCCTGCGCCACGGTCACAGGCTGATCGCGCCACACATCCTGAAACAGCTTGCTCAGGTTCTCGACCTTCGGCGCGTCGTTGATGGCGATATAGGGCTGGTAAGGATGCTTGATCGCGTAGTCCTGATGATAAGCCTCCGCCGGGAAGAACGTCGACTTCATGGAGTCGGTCTTCGTCACGATCGAGCGCTTGAAGACATGGGCCTGATCGAGCTGCGCGATATAATCCTTCGCAACTTTCTGCTGTGCCTCGCTCTGCGGGAAAATTTCGGAGCGATATTGCGGGCCGGTGTCGGGGCCCTGGCGGTTGAGCTGCGTCGGGTCGTGCGCAACCGAGAAATAGATCTGCAGGACCTTTCCGTAGGAAATCTGTTTCGGGTCGAAGGTGATCTGCACGGCTTCGGCGTGGCCGGTGCGGCCTGAGCTGACGGTGTCGTAAATGGCGTCCTTCTGCGCGCCGCCGGCATAGCCGGACACGGCATTGGTGACGCCTTTGACGTGCTGGTACACGGCCTGGATGCCCCAGAAGCATCCGCCTGCGAGCACAGCGGTCTCGAGCCCCGCGCTTTGCACCGGCGCTTCGGCCGCCGGCGGCGGGATGGTCACTGCCGGTTCTGCGTGCGCCGCGAATGGCGCGAAGGCGAGGGCTGCGGCGATGAGGAGGGCAGCGCGATGCGTCATCGTTTGATCTCCCGGATCAGATTTCGTCTTCATATACGGACGAACCGGCCCGGCGGCATCACACAAAGTTACACGTCTGCGTGAGATGCGCGTCATCATGAACTGGCTTCCCGCTTGCGTGGGAATGAGCGGAGGAAACCAAGTCACGCCAAACACACGGCGTCATGCCCGGGTATGGCGGTGAACACCGGGCGGCCTCACTCCAGCCCGTTGATGATCCGGATGTCGCGCACGGCGCCATCGCCCAGCGCCCGCAGCGCTTCCTGGTAGCCGGGGCTGTCGTGCCCGGCGATGGCCTTTTCAAGGCTGGGAAATTCGGAGACGACCAGCCGCTCCTTCAACCCGGCCTCGTAGGTCGCGTCGGGGCTGCCGCGGCAGAGATAGCGCACGCCAAACGGCGCGAGCGCGATAGGCGCAAGTTTGGCGTAAGCGGCAAGCTTCGCCGGGTCCTTGATCTCGCGATAGGTGGTGACCCAGTAGGCCTTGGGCATTTGGTCGCTCCTGTGGTGATGCTCTCGATAAGCATCTTAGCCTTCGCGTGGGGATGTACGAAAGCTGTCCCTCTCCGGCCTGGCTATGACAGCGGGGGGACGAGCCCGGCTAGAACAGTGGAGGGGGACAACCCCCGCTATGACGGTGTAAAGATCGCCCGGGGGCAACACAGGGCCATCCATGACCAGGCTATTTGCTCTAGTTCTCTTTAGCGTCCTGCTTGCCGCGCCGGTCCATGCCGCGCAATGCGGCGGCGATTTCAACACTTTCCTGTCGGCCATGGGGCGCGACGCCACCGCAGCCGGTGTTTCGCGCAACGTCATCGACCAGGCCTTCGCGGGCGTCACCATCGATCAGGCCGTGCTCACCTTCGATCGCCGCCAGCGCGGCACGTTCCGCAAAAGCTTCGAGGAATACGCGGCCACGCGCGTGATCCCGGCCCGCATCACGCGTGCCAAGCGGCTGATGCAAACCCACGCGGCGCTGCTGTCGCGTATCGAGCGGCAATTCGGCGTGCCGAAAGAGCTGCTGATGGCCATCTGGACGCTCGAAAGCGACAACGGCACCGGCGATATGGGCAAGCTGCCGGTCGTCCGCACGATCGCGACGCTGGCGCATGATTGCCGCCGCACCGAGCTGTTCCAGACCGAGCTCATCGCAGCGCTGAAAATTGTCCAGCGCGGCGATCTGCCGTTACGCGATCTCATCGGCGCCTTCGCCGGCGAGATCGGGCAGACGCAGTTCCTGCCGTCCTCCTACATCAAGTATGGTGTCGACTACGACGGCAACGGCCACGTTGATCTACGGCACAGCGTGCCGGACGTACTCGCCTCCACCGCCAATCTGCTGAAGACAAATGGCTGGAAAGCCGGCGCGCCGTTCGGCGAGGGCACCGAGAATTTCCAGGTGATGCGCGAGTGGAATCGTTCCGAGGTCTACCGCAAGACCATGGCGCTGTTCGCCGAGAAACTGCAGGGTCCGTGAGGCTGTGACCGGGAGCGCGAACAAAAAAACCCCGCCGGAAGTCCGGCGGGGGTGAAGAGGGGAGGAAAAGCCTTCACGCTGGAACCCTGGGCCAAAGTGAAAAGTTTGTCTGTGACTTAGCTCACACTCATTTACGCCGACGACTGATATCAGTTATCCCACGAAAAAATCTAGGCGTACAATACGAGTCGGTCCATGACTGCTTTCATCATTGCGTATTCCAAGCTGATTTTGATGTTCGCTTTGATCGGAACGATCATTGCCCTGTCATCGACCGGCCACCGGCCGTATCGGCACGAAGCGCGCAAATAAAAACGACGACGTGCGGATCAAAGCCGGCGGGCTCCCTGAACCCGCGCCGTAAATCGCTCGCCGGCGGCACTCATTTGCTTCGGGTCGCGGCAACCGCCTTTGCCTTGCGCGTCACGCGTCTCTTTCCGCGTTTTGCCTTTGCTGGGGTCCCGAATGCCATCTTGGACAGCGGCCCGCGCACCTCTGAAAATATCAGCCATCCGATTCCCGCCCCGATAAGGAGGGAGGCCACCGGATTGTTGCGCGCCTGTTTTGCGATGAGCGGCAGGATTTCTTCTCCCAATGTGCTGGGATTGACGCCGATCAGGTCGCCGACCACGGTCGCCGGAGAAACGTGATACCGGAGATCGGCGATGCGGTCGGTAAGACGTTCGCGCGCGCGCTCCGCTCGACGTTCCAGCTGTGCTGACGATGCCATAAAGTTACCTCGGGGTTGCGATGGTTGAATCTTTCTGCAGTTGATCGAGCGTTTTTGTCGGAGAGAGGCGATCGAGGCTCAAGCGGTTGACGCCAAACCACACAAGACTTGCACCCACCACCAGCGTTGCCGCCGCAACAATAAGAATCGCGACGGTCATGGAAAGTCCATAGGCGACCAGGCCGGCAATGGCGGCCTGCAGCAACAGGACGATAGTCGCCATGAGCAGAAGCGCGCCGGCGCCGATCAGCAGAACCGACAAGGCGGTAAACGTGAGCTTTTCAGAAATTTCAGCGCGCAAGAGCGCGAGCTCGGCCTGCAGCAGAGCCGCGAGGTCCTTCAGGGTTTCGCCTGCGAGGTCGACGACTCCTTTGTCGCTGGCGCGAGCAGAACGCCGTCGGCTTTCCGTTACACCGGATGCCGAACTCGCTGCCATTATGCCCTCCGAACTACGGCCCCATGCCGCTCGGAGTGATAACGGCCCGCCGACAGTTAAAGTTCCATCCCCTGCGGCATCACAGCACCACGAATCATTAGGTGTGGACGTGTGGACGAATCAGGTCGGAAGCGAAGGCCTCGCGGCAACGCCGGGCCGCCATTTTCAAGTTCGCTGATGTATGTAATGGGTGCGCGCGATGCCGTGACGCGGCGCTGTCAGGCGAAGGCCCGGTCAAAGGCGACGCTGTTGTAATAAGGAAAGCCCAGCCCGATACCCAGCTGCTTGCGACCTGACTGCAAAGCCCGCCGGGCGATCTGCAAATCGACTGCTGTACGAATGAGGCCAGGAAGCTGACCTGGGTTTTCCCAGACCGAGCGGGCAACTCCAACGACATCGGGAGAACCGTCCGGGCGCAATCCCAGGGTGGCCGCGGGGGGAAGTGCCCTGTGCGCGGCATCGATGATAACCCGGCAGGCGGCGAACGGAATGCGATGTTCGGCGGCGATCTCCGCGGCGATATGTGATTCCATATCGACGGCAGCCGAACCCGTTTCGTCGTAAAGCTGGTACTTTTCCGCGGGGCCCTGGATCACGGCGTTGGCACCAACGACGTGTGCGTGCACGGCGTTTGGGAGGATCTCGAGGAGCCTCTGCGCCCAGGCGCGATCGGTCGCAATTACGTCGTTACCACTCCGCACACCGGACGCAACGACCCAGTCGCCCGCGGCGAGGCCGGGCGCCAGGCCGCCGGCAATTCCGAAACTGATGATGCCCGAAGCGCCCCGCGCGATCGCTGCCCGAAGCGCCGCCCGTAGACCCGAACTTTGATTGCAGATGACCGATACCCCAGGACCGCGCGCAATGCCGGCCTCAAGCGCTAAACAGGTAACGGCAACCACGCCCTCTTTGCCCAACATCCGCACCCCGCTTCCCGGGGCATTTATCCCAAAGGCTGCCGCCACGGTCAACGCCACATCGTTGCGAAAATTCCACTTAGTCACGGATATGCAACAGCTTTTT
>DASSIJ010000335.1:0-13589 GCA_035692045.1 Pseudolabrys sp.
CGCCGAAGCTCTTGAGCAACGCGTCGTCGCCTCCGGTTTCGCCGGTAACCACCGGCAGCTTGAGGCCGGCCGCGGCATATTGCTTCATGAAACGGAGTGGATTCGATCCGGCGAAGCCTTGGCAGACCCCGTCGCAATCCTGAATCTGCGCGATGTAGGGCGTGTAGTCGGGGGTGACAATCGGCGGCCACAGCTTCTTGACGATCTTGCCGCCGTTGTCCTCGAAGGTCTGCTGGAATCCGCCCATCTGCTCGTAACCGAAGGCGAAGTCCTCAGAGACCGTCATCATGCGCTTGAGTTTCAGTTCCTTTGCGGCGAAGTCAGCCATCGGATGCATCGCCTGTGCGGATGTCGCGGAGGCGCGCAGGAAATAAGGATTTGGACGGCGCTGCGTCATGTCTTCGGCGGCGGCAAGGCTCAGGCACGGCGTCTTCTGCTGCGCGATATAGTCGGTGATCGCGAGCAACTCGAAGGCGGCGAGCGGCCCGACAATGGCGTCGACCTTGTCGCGTTCGATCAGTTCTTGCGCCTTGGTCTTGGTGCCGGCCGGGTTGCCCCCGGTATCGGCGGAAATGAACTCAACCTTGCGGCCGGCAAAGGTGTAGTTCTTTTCCTTGAGGAACGTGACAATGCCCTGTTCCATCTGGATTCCGCCCTGCGCGAGCGGCCCGGTCTTCACAGTAAGCAGGCCAAGCTTGAACGGTTCCGCCTGTGCGATGGCGGGCATCGGAAATTTAAGCGTTGCCACTGCTGCGCCAGCGGCTGTACCGGCCATGAATCTGCGACGGGTGACTTTGCGAGACATTGCATTCCTCCCTTTAGTGCCCCCTGCCGGGGCTCATATTTTAGTCGGCCTTTATCGCATTTTATGCGGGCCGTTACCTGAGTGACGCAAAACGGCATCCTTCATGGGCCGCCGTGCCCCACCGCGGCGGACCAAAACTGCACCCATCATCGGCCAAGCCATTCCATGATGTAAAGCCCGGTTCTGCCACCGCGACCTGTCAAGCCCACCTGCCACGTTGGGCAGGCACGCTCACAACCCGGACCCGAAACATTCGGACGCTAAATGCCCAGATAGCTGGATTTGATCGCGTCGTTGGCGCGCAATTCGTCGGGCTTCGCTGAATAGACCACCTGGCCTTTGCTCATCACGTGCACAAAGTCGACGAGCTTGAGGGCGAGATGCGCGTTCTGCTCGACCAAAAGAATGGACAGGCCTTCTTTCTTCAACGTGCCAATTGCCTCCCACAAGCCCTGGATGATGATTGGCGCCAGTCCTTCCGACGGCTCATCCATGATGAGGCAATCCGGGTTCGTCATGAGCGCCCGTCCGATCGCCAGCATCTGTTGCTCGCCGCCGGACAGCGTCTTGGCGCGTTGGTTGCGGCGTTCCTCGAGCCGCGGGAACAGCCCGTAGACACGCTTCAGATTCCAGCCATGGCGATCAGGGCTGCGCTCGGCCACCAGCAGATTTTCCTCGACGCTGAGTGTCGGAAAAACGCGACGGCCCTGCGGCACCAGTCCCATGCCGGTGCGCACGGTTTCAAAGGAGGGTGAGTGTGTGATGTCGTTGCCCTTGAACACGATCTTGCCGCGCCGCGGTGGGTTGAACCCGACGATGGAATTGACCAAAGTTGTCTTGCCGACCCCGTTGCGGCCGAGCAGGCCGAGGATGTGTCCTTGCTCGAGCTGGAGCGTCAGGCCCTGCAGCACATAGGCATCGCCGTAGTAGGTGTGGATGTCCTGAACGTCGAGGATCGCCATGGTTAGTCGGTCCCCAGATAAATTTCCTGGACGCGCTGGCTCTTCTTGATTTGCTCAGGCGTGCCGGTTTCCAGAAGTTCGCCGAAATGTAGCACCGAGATTTCGGCGCAGACGTCGAACACCACATCCATGTCGTGCTCGATCAGCAGGATCGCGAGCTTCGGATCGAGTTTCATCAGAAAGTGCGCCATCTCGGTCGACTCGCCCGATGACAATCCTGCCGCCGGCTCGTCGAGCAAAAGGATTTTCGGGTCACTCGCGAGGCCGAGCACGATTTCGAGCTGGCGTTGCTCGCCATGCGACAGGTTGCGCACCTCGATGTCCTTGCGGTCGAGGAAGCCGGCCTGCTCGAGCAGCCGGTGGGCTTTTTCGTAGACGTCCTTGTAGGAGGACTGGAAGCGCCACATCACGAATTTGGTCGGGCGAAGGCCCTCGATCGCCAGCAGCACGTTGTCGATCACGGTGAGTTTCGGAAACAGGCTGGTGATCTGGAAGGTGCGCGCCATGCCCTTGGCTGTGCGGTGGTGGCTCTGCCACTTGGTAACGTCCTCGCCGAACAGCAGCACCTCGCCGGACGAAACCGGGTAGATGCCGGTGATCAGGTTGAACAAGGTTGTCTTGCCGGCGCCGTTCGGCCCGATGATCGCCTTGCGGTCGCCCACCATGACGCGGAATGACACGTCGCGCGTGGCTTTCAATCCGCCGAAATTTTTCGACAGATTTCTGAGTTCAAGGACCGGGACGTCAGGTTTGCTGTCAGTCACGCGCGGGCTCAGGTTGAAACAAGAAATGCCGGGGCCTGATCGGGCCCCGGCTTTGTCGCGGTTATTCGCAGAACTTGCAGGCCGGGAAGCTCTTGTCGTAGACCGGCTGGGCCAGGAACTTGTCCTTGCCGTACGTCCAGAACTGGCTGACGTTCGGATAGGTCTTGATGACCGTGTTCCAGAGCTCTTCCTTTTCGTAGCCGAACATCTTCTTCTTCTCGACCTTCTTGATGTAGATGTTCTGGATCGGGTTGCGCATGTCGTCGAACGACACCGGCCCGCGCACCGCGTCGAGCTTGATGCCGACCATGATCTTGATCAGCTCTTCCGGCCCGGGCCATTTGCCACCGGCCTTCTTGAGCGCCTCGTCGAGCCACTGTGCGGTCGTGTAGTTATTCTCCGAGTAATACGACGGCACCTTGCCGAACTTGGTGCGATAAGCTTTGACGAACGCGATGTTCTTCGGCGTGTCGAGCGCCGCGCTGTAGTGCAGCGCGGAGACGTCGCCGACCGCTTCGTCGCCCATGAATGGCAGCACGAATTCGTCATAGCTGGTGCCGCCGCCGAGGATCGGCTTCTTGAAGCCGGCGCCGCGCATTTGCTTGATGAATTGCGCCGGCATCGGGCCAACCATCAGCGACAGCACCGCGTCGGCGTCCTCCTTGATCGTCGGGATGAACGGACCGAAGTCCTTGGCGCCAAGCGGGGGCCAGATCTTCTGGATGATCTTGCCACCGCAATCCTCAAACGCCTTCTGGAAGCCGCCTACGACCTCGTAGCCGAAGGCGTAGTCCGCCGCGATCGTGACGACCTTTTTGTAGCCCTGATCGCACGCCCACTGGCCGAGCGGATGATGGGGCTGCGAGCTCGACCAGCTGGTGCGGATCAGATACGGGAAGTTTTTGAGCTGGCGCTGCGTGAGGTCGTCGGCCGCCGGGATCGACGGAATGTACATCGTTTTGAGTTCGGTGCTGACCGGCGCCAGGGCATAGCCGGTTGAAGCCAGCACGCCGCCGATGAACATGTGCACTTTGTCTTGCAACACGAGTTTCTTGGCCTTGGTGACGGCGACGTCGCCCTTGCCCTGCTCGTCCTCGATGATGAGCTTGACGTCCATGCCGCCAAGCTTGTTGTCATGCTGCTCGAGGTAGAGCAGGAAGCCATCGCGCATGTCGATGCCGGTTTGCGCGAGGCCGCCGGTGAGCGGCGCGAGATAGCCAATGCGGAGCTCTTCCGCGCCGGCGGGAGCGGACAGGCCGAGGCCGACCGCGACCGCAGTGCCCATCAATATCGATCGAAACTTTCTTGACGCGTTTATCATTTGTCGTTCCTCCAGTTGGTCGATGCCTTCCGTTCAATTCAGGAAGGGACAGATGCCATTTTCGTCGTCTCACGTTTCTTCTGACTGCTTCGCCATTGCCTTATCCGCCCTGGAATCCCCATCAGCCCGGTTGGGAGATAGAGGATCGTCAGGACGTAAACCCCGCCCAGCACATACTGCCACCACGGAACCAGTGTGCTGACATATTCACGAAGTCCGAACACGATTGCCGAGCCGATCGCGCCGCCGACCAGCGTCCCGGCGCCGCCTAGAACTGTCATCAGCAGCGCGTCGACCGACGTGGTCAACACCACGGTTTCCGGCGTCACGATGCCGTTCGCATGCGCCCACAGCACGCCCGACAAACCGCCAAAGGCGCCGGCGATGATGAAAGCGACGTATTTATGCAGCCACACATTGTAGCCGAGAATGCGCATGCGCAGCTCGCGTTCGCGGATGCCCAGCAGGCTCTTGCCAAACGGCGAGCGGATCAGGATGTAAAGCGCAAGCAGCGTTGCCGCGAAAAACCCGAAGGTGAGATAGAAGAAATTGATGTCGTTGGAGAGGTCGATGCCGAATTGCGGTCGGCCGCCTTTCATCGTGATGCCGTTATCGCCGCCGGTCATCGAATTCCAGCGGTAAGCGAGCCCCCAGACGCATTGCCCGAGCGCCAGTGTGATCATGAGGAAATAAGTGCCGGTCGCGCGGATCGCGAACAGGCCAAAGAATGCCGCAAGCACGCCGCCGACCGCCATTCCGAGCGGGACCATCAACCAGAAATCCCACTTCAGCCCGAAGCCGTATTTGTTGGCGAGAATGGCGGTGAGATAGGCGCCGACCCCGAAATAGGCGGCTTGGCCCAACGAGGCGAGGCCGGTGAAGCCGAGAAGAATGTCGAGGCTCATCGCCAAAATAGCGAAAGCCATTGCACGCGTCGCCAGCAATATGACGAAGGAATTGGAGTAGGGGACGATGATCAGCAAGACGAGCAGGCTGACGATGACGGCCACGACCTTGAAATTTTGGGTGCCCATGTGCCGTCAGTCCCGCCCGAAGAGGCCGGTCGGCTTGATCGCGAGGATCAGCACCATCGGCGCATAGAGAGTGAAGTAGGCCAGCTCGGGAAACAGGGCCTTGCCGAAATTGTCGGCGAGGCCGACCAGCAACGCGCCGATCGCGGCGCCGCCGAGCGAGCCCATGCCGCCAATGATGACGACCGCAAAAGCGATCGGCAACATCTCGAAATCGAGGCCGGGATAGACGCCGAGAAAGGCGCCGCCGATCACGCCGCCGAGCGCGGCCATGCCGGCGCCGAGCGCAAAGATCAGCATCGAGATCTTGTTGGTGTCGATGCCGACGCCGCGCGCCATTTGCGCGTCGTCGACGGTAGCGCGCACCGAGGCGCCCATCCGCGTCTTTTCCATCGCCAGCCAAAGCGCGACACCGATGACAAGGGCCCCGACGATCATGAACAGCCGGTAGAGCGGCAGATAAGTGCCGCCGATGACGAGGCTTTGCGTCAGCGCACTTGGCGGCTGGATGTCGAAATTGTTGCCGCCCCAGATGTCGAGCGCGGCCTGTTGAAACAGGAACGCGAAGCCGACAGTCATCAACACCTGTCGCAGCGTATCGGCTTCGATTGCGACGGCGGATATGCGCTGCAACAGCAGGAAAATCGGAATGGCGAAGACGATCACGACCAGCGTGACCTGAATAATGTTGCCGATCTGGCCGGGCAGCAGTTGCGGCAGGATTGGGCCGATCATCAGGCGGATCACGAGTGCGATCCCAAGTGCGATAAGAGCGTCGCGCACGAGCTTGGCGTGGCCTTCCGGCCGCAGGAACAGGCGCTCCATGATCAAGCCGACGACAGCGATGGTGAGCGTGGCAATCGGTATCGACAGCAGCCAGGAGCCGGTGGTCCCGATGACAGAGAGGGCGACGTAGCCACCGAGCAAAAAGTAGGAGCCGTGCGAGAGATTGACGATGCGCATCACGCCGAAGATCAGCGACAGCCCGGCCCCGACGAGGAAAAGCAACGCGCCGTAAGAGATGCCGTTGAAGGCCTGAACCACCCAGAACTGCGTACCCATTTCCCCCCTTGGTCCTTCTGTTGGGTCGAAGGTTGCTACAAAGCTTACCTTAGGTCCGATGCGAATGAACATCCCAATTGCCGCACGTGCCTCCTAAGACGATGATATTGTGCGGCACCCGCAGATGCGTGAGGTTATTTTCGTCCGCGTGCCCGCTTTTTCGGCGGAATGATCGGCAACAGCAGATAAGGTGCCTTGCCGCGGCCAAAATGAAGGCTGGTAGTGCCGTCAAAAATGGCGGACGGCCGGTCACGCGGGTCGTCATGCAGGAATGGGCCGCAACCTTTAAGTTCATTCTTGAAATTGGACAGCTTGCCGCCGCTCGCGCCGCCATATTCGTAATCCTTGCCACGAACCGACAGGGCGACGCGATATCCGGCCGGGACAACGATTGATGTCGGCCAGACCTCAATGTCGAGCTCCACTGGCTGGCCTTTGTTCAGGGGCTGCTTCTGATCATGCGTATGGTAGGGGCGGTAGGGCTTCGACAATTTTTTGTCGAGTTTGCGGTGCGATGCGCGCAGCCACCCTTGCGCAATCGGGGTGTGCGGATCGATAGCACCCTGGAATACGATCTCCTTGAGGTCGCCAGTGAACACGCGCAACACGACGAAGATATCCGCGTCGGGGGTGGACGACGAGACGAATAGTTTCAGCGCCGACGGGCCCGTGATCTCTGTTTCCTTTGCAAGCGGCGGCGTGAGGAAGACAAGGCCATCTCCCATCGCCGCAAATTTGAGCTGCGCCGGACCGGATGACTTTTTCGGTGTCAGTGTCATTGCAGACGGGTCGAGATAGAATTTGGTCCATCTGGTGCGCTTGAGCGGCCATTCGTTTTCGGCCCGCGGCACGAACTTGTCGATGTGACGTACTTGCAGCAGCACCTTGGGCTGTTTTGCCCAACCATCTTTTTTCCCGTGCAGGAATCGATCGAAAAAGCGCAGCTGCTGTTCGCGGCCGTAGTCGGTGTAGAAATGCGTCCAATGTTCGATGCCGTGCGCCTCCAGCCATTTCTGCTTGGCTGCGGCGCGCACGAAGCCCTCGAAATTGCCACGAGGATGCAGACCTTGGCCGCCCCAATTTGCGGCAGAGAACAGCGGCGTGGTGATCTTGTCCCATTTCGGTGAACGCGACTTGTGATAGTCGTCGTCCAGGGGATGGGATGCGATCTCGGCGCCGAAATCGGCGCGGTTTTTGACGAGTTCGGATTCCGGCAGGGTTTCTGGTCCGCACACGAGCTCAGTGTGAACACGGCTGCGCTTGCCGCGCTCGCCGGCGCCGTATTGCACGGTCTTCACCTGCATGTCGTACCAGTTCTCCCAGAACGTCGAGAGAATGCCGCCATGATGCGTCATGTCGCGGTACCAGTCGGCCGCGCCTTCCCAGATGCACATGGCAGCGAGATGCGGCGGCTGCAGGGAAGCTACGTGCCACTGATTGATGCCGTAATAGGAGATACCGTTGAGGCCGACCTTGCCGTTCGACCATGGCTGCACGCCCGCCCATTCGATGCAATCGTAGAAGTCTTTTGTCTCTCGTGGCGAGAAGTGATCGATGAATCCGGGGGAGCATCCGGCGCCACGTGAGTCGACACGCACGCAGGCGTAATCGTGCGGCACCCATTTTTCCGGATCGACCACTTCCCAGCTTTGATAAAGGTTGCTCGATCCGGCGGTAACATCAGGATGCTTTTCCGCCATGCGCTGCCACGCACTTGGGTAGCCATCCTGGAAAGCGAGGTTCTTGGCGTACGGGCCGTAGCTCAAAATGACGGGGTACCGGCCATCTTTCACCGGCCGAAAGATATCGGCGCGCAGCACCAGCCCGTCGTCCATCGTGATCGGTACGTTCCAATCAATCCGCATACCGTCGCGAATTTCCGCCCGCTGCTGCAACGACGCCATCACGCCCTCCCGACAAACACAGAACATGTCATGCCCCGCGCATAGCCGTCCGAAGGACGGCGTGCTTTCGCACGCCTATCGCGGGGCATCCAGTATCCACAGTCGTTGGGATTAAGCAAAGAGACTACCGATTTATGCATCGCCTGCTTTCGCGGGCGATGACAGCCGCCAATTCTAGCGGGCGCGCGGTTTTTTCCGTTTGACCTTGGCCATCTTCTCCAACACGGCGCAGACTGCGGCGGTATCCCGGCTCCCGAGTCCGCTTTTCATCGCCTTGAGATAGATACCTTTCGTAGCGTTGAATATCGGCGTCGGCACACGGATCTTGCGAGCGTAATCGCCGATCACCTGCATATCCTTGTCCCACACCGAAATCTTCATCGTGACGTCGTCGTAGCGGCCCTTCGCCATCATCGGTGCGCGTAGTTCGAATACGCGCGAATTGCCGGCACCCGCCCTGACCAGATCGACAATCATGCCCGGATCGAGACCGGCTTTCATACCCAGCACCATGGCTTCAGCAGCGGCGACGTTGTTGATGGCGACCAGAAGATTGGCGACGTATTTCATGCGGCTGCCGTTGCCGAACTCGCCGACATTGAAGACGTTACGGCCGAATGCCATCAGCACCGGACGCAGGCGAGCAATGGTTCTGGCGTCGCCGCTGGCGTAGAAAACCAGGTCACGGGTCTTTGCTTGCGAACCAGTGCCGCTGACCGGACAATCGATCATCACATGGCCGGCCCTGTGCAATGTGCGCGCCGCTTTTTCCTTATCTGAAATTGTGAAGGTGCTCATTTCCACCACCACCTTGCTCCTCAGCCTGGCGGCGGCGATTTCTTGCACGGTTTCCGTGAGCGCCTGCGGTTTGGGCAGACTGGTGAGGATGATTGGTACTGCGGACGCTACTTCAGCCGCATTGTTCACGAGGTCGACTCCGGCACGCCTGGCTTCCCGGCGCCGTGCTGGATTTGGGTCGTAGCCGACGACACGCCAGCCAGCGGTCACCAAATTTCTGGCAAACGCACCACCCATGATGCCAAGGCCAATCACGCCGACTGTGCCCCTGGTCCTTCGCACTGCCATTCACTGTCTCCCGTCTGCGGAATCCCACAATGTTTCATCCCGTCTTATGCGTTGGGTGTAAGGCTGTCGAGTCGCGCCGGGGCGCAAGGCCGCTTTCAAGCGCTGCCCCGATCGCCTATCGTCGGCGACAAAAGCATCAGAGGAGGACGTATGCGAATTGGTGTTGCAGGTCTCGGGGTCATGGGTGCGGCAGTTGCCGCCCGGCTTATGGAAGTCGGACATGAGGTGACGGTGTGGAATCGCACACCGGAAAAGACCAAGCCGTTGGCGGATGCCGGCGCAAAAGTGGCGGCGACGCCAGCCGATCTGACGAGTGCCGTAGAGGCCGCGATTACCATGCTCACCGACGCCGCCGCGATCGATGCGGTCTACAATGGTCCGAAGGGACTTCTGTCGGGCGACGCAAAGGGCAAGCTGTTCATTGAAATGAGCACGGTGCCGCCAAAGGTGCCGCTCGCGCTTGCTCCCAAGGTCCGCGCAAAGGGCGCGGCGATGGTGGAGTGTCCGGTCGGTGGATCGACCGCGCCGGCGCGCCAGGGAAAGCTGTTGGGTCTGATGGGTGCGGAGCCTGCAGACGCCGAACGCGCCATGCCGATCCTCAATCAGCTGTGCCGGCGGCTTGAGCATTGCGGACCGGTCGGTACCGGTGCGTCGATGAAGCTTGCGATCAACCTGCCGCTGATGGTTGCGTGGCAGGCTTACGGCGAGGCCTTTGCCATCGCGCGTGCGGCAGGCTGGGAGCCAAAACGTCTGCTTGATCTGTTCGTCGACACCAATGGTGCAAATCCGGCGCTTAAGAATCGCGCTGAAATGATCGTCACGATGTTCGAAGGCCGCGATCCTGGCCCCACGACGTTCAGCATTGCCAATGGCGTAAAGGATTTGCGCAACATGATTGAAACGGGCGAGTCGAGGGGCGCCGACATGCTCGTTACAAAAGCGGCACTCGCTGGCTTCGAGGATGCCACCAAGCACGGCTTCGGCGGCGGCGACGGTTCGCGCATGTCGGTCTATTGGGCCAGCCGCAAGAAACAGTAAGGAGCAACTATGTCTGTAACGCTCGCTCAGGCTTCGAGCATTGTCGACGCCACGTTAATGAAGGCGCGTGAACTCAAGCAGATGTCGCAAACCGTCGTGGTGCTCGACAGCGGCGGTCATCTCGTCTGTGCCAAACGCGAAGATGGTTCGGGGATCATCCGATTTGAAGTTGCCGTCGGCAAAGCCTATGGGGCGCTGGGTATGGGCTGGGGCTCGCGCACCATGATGGAGCGTGCCGCGCAGAACCCGAACTTTCTCACCGCCATCGTGGCTGCGAGCGGCGGCAGGATGGTGCCTAATCCCGGCGGCGTGCTGATCCGCGATGCTGGCAACCATGTGCTCGGTGCGGTCGGGATATCCGGTGATACCGGCGAAAATGACGAGATCATTGCGGTTGCCGGCATTGAGGCGGCGGGACTGAAAGCCGATCCGGGCGGGACGAAGAAGTAAATCGACACTCGTCATGCCCGGCCTTGAGCCGGACCTCCACGTCTTGAAAAAGGCAAGTCGTGGACGACCGGGACGAACCCGGCCATGACAAAAGGAAATGAGCGGGAGGAAACATGAAACTCTTTTCATTCTGGCGATCACTGGCGACTTACCGCGTACGCATCGCCCTCAACCTCAAGGGACTCAATCCCGAGGTGATCGAGGTCAATCTGATCAAAGGTCATCAGCGCGATCCGAAATTCCGCGACGTCAATCCGATGATGGCACTGCCGGCGCTGGTCGACGGCGATGGGCCCGCGCTGTTTGAATCGCTGGCGATCATCGAATATCTCGACGAGACCCATCCAAAGCCGCCCCTGCTGCCACGCGACCCGAGAGCCCGGGCGCGGGTTCGCGGGCTGGCGCAGATCGTGGCTGCCGACTCACATCCGCTCATTGTGCCGCGTGTGCGCGAGTATCTCGCGCATGAGTTCAAGGTCGATGAAGCCGGAGTGCAGGCATGGGCGCAGCATTGGCATAAGGCGGCGTTGTCGGGTCTCGAAGAGCATCTGGCGACCGAGAAGGACACCGGCACCTATTGTCAGGGCGAGCAGATAACGCTTGCGGACATCTGCCTGGCGAGTCAGGTGGCAGGCGCGAATTTCTTCAAGGTCGACCTGGCGCCATACCCAACAGTCAAACGAATCGCCGAGACTTGCGCCAAGAACGACGCATTCGCTCGGGCTCATCCGCTCAAGCAGCCCGGCGCGCCGGCGGCAGCGTAAGCGGGCCTGCATGCTCAATACGGCGATCGTCGGCCTCGGCTGGTGGGGCAAGACATTGGTGAAGGCGGCCCGTGATTTCGGCGCGCCGCTGCGCTTCGTGCACGGCGTTACGCTCGAGCCTGACACAGTGAGGGACTTCGCGGCCGAGCAACAGATCGCGCTAGCAACTTCGCTTGATGAGGTTCTGGCCGACAAGTCGATCCAGTCTGTGGTGCTCGCGACGCCGCACACAGGGCACCGTGAGCAGGTGGTAGCGATCGCCGCTGCCGGCAAGCACATCTATTGCGAGAAACCGTTTGCGCTCAGCAAGGCCGACGCGCAGGCCATGCTCGACGCCGTCGAACGCGCCGGGGTCCTGATCGGGGTCGGGCATCACTTCCGCCTTATGCCGTCGATGCGCAAGCTCGCTGAACTGAAGGCGGCCGGCGCCTTCGGCACCGTCATGCATGTGGAAGGGAATTACAGTCACGATTGGCTGGCGAATTATCCCGCCGACAGCTGGCGCATGCGGGCCGAGGAAAGCCGCGCCGGCGGAATGACCGGCATGGGTATCCATGTGCTCGACTGCTTCCGCGATCTCAACGGACCAATGAAGCGTATCAGCGCGCTGTCGAAATCGCGTGCCCTGAAGTTGCCCACCGGCGATACGACCTCCGCGCTGATCGAATTCGAGAACGGCGCCACTGGCACACTTGGCACCACCATCAAGACACCTTTCGAGTGGCGCATTGCGGTCTATGGCGAAAATTGCCGCGCTGAAAGCGTGAGCGAGACGCGCGCGATCGTGCGCTACGCCGGCAAGGAGACGGAAGTTTTCGATTACCCTGCCGACAATCACCTCGGCCGCAATCTCGATTTTTTCGCGAAGGCGGCAATGGGGCAGGGGACTTTTCCCATTTCGCCCGCCGGCATTCTGCAGACCGCGGCCGCGCTGGAGGCGGTGTTCAAATCGGTGGATGCGGACGGCGCGTGGATGGCGGTATAGTCAGGGCAAGCTGTCGCGGCAGCACCATTTGTTTTCCGGATGGGGAAAACGATGACTGGACCTCAAGTTCGCTTCGATGACGGCGCTGCCTACGAACGCATGATGGGAAACTGGAGCCGGCGTGTCGGCGACATTTTCATCGATTGGTTGAGGTTGCCCACCGATCAAAAATGCGTGGACGTCGGCTGCGGCAACGGTGCATTCACCGAAATGCTGGTCGAGCGCTGTGCCCCCGCTGAAGTTCAGGGAATTGACCCATCGCCCGAACAAATTGCTTTCGCGAGCGCGCGGCACACCGCAAAGGTTGCGGAGTTTCGTCTGGGCGATGCCATGGCGCTTCCATTCCCCGATAACCGGTTTGATGCAGCCACTATGGCGCTGGTCATCTTCTTCGTTCCTGAGCCGGCCAAGGGCGTCGCCGAGATGGTCCGTGTGATCCGCCCGGGCGGCATCGTCGCCGCTTATGCCTGGGATATGCTGGGCGGCGGATTTCCGATGGAGCCGATCTTATCGGAGGTACGCGCGCTGGGACAAAAGACAATGGGTCCGCCGAGTCCTGAGGCCTCCCGTATGGAGTCCCTGCGTGAACTGTGGACCACCGCGGGACTTGAAGTTGTGGAGACGCGCACGATTACAGTGCAGCGAACATTTGCCAATTTCGATGATTTCTGGACGACAAGCACACTATCCGGATCCGTTCGTCCGACCGTTGCCGCGCTGTCATCCGGCGACATGGAATTGGTGAAGAGCCGCCTGCGCGCAAAGCTCCCTGCGGATGCGACCGGTGGCATCACTTACAGTTCTTTCGCCAACGCGGTGAAAGGTCGTGTGCGAAAGTAATTGCGGTTCCGAAGTCAGGCCGACGCTTTCCGTTTCGTGGGCACTGCGGTTGCCTCGTCCCACACGTCGTGAATATGCGCGACCTCAGCTTCAAAGCGTTGCAGGAACAGCCGCGCTTGCGTGGACAGCGTACGCCGGGTCGGTTGGATGACCACAAATTCGGCGTGAAGTTCCGGGCTGGCGAGTGGATTGACGATCAATTCCCCACGGCTGATGTCGTTCACTGAAATCACGCTTGGCAGGATCGTCACCCAGTCGGAGCGCGCAACGAATTCGAGCGTGGCAATCATCGCGTCCATCTCCAGCATGGCCGCGATTTCGACCCCATGAGTCTGGAAATAGGTTTCGAGATTGCGTCGCCGCGTATTGTCCGGCCCTGGCACCACGAATTTCAGTGGGGCGCAATCGGCGAGCCGTATTGGCGACAGTGGCGTAAAGCCGCGGCGTGGGCCGGAAATCAGCATTTCGCGGTCGCGGACCAAAAGGCGCGATCTCAGTCCGACAGTACCCTCATAGGCCGGCACCACTGCAAAATCGAGTTGGTCATTCAAAACCATCTCGGTCAGCATTCCGCTGT
>DASSIJ010000336.1:0-2711 GCA_035692045.1 Pseudolabrys sp.
TCGCGGCCACCAGCACGAGGCCAAGGACCGAAGCGATTCTCGCTGAACTCTTCATCGCTCTCTCCGCTGAGTATTACGATTTGTGAAAGACGTAATACCCACTGCAAACGATGTGCCAGAACGGGAACGACGATCTGCTGCATATTTCTGGATCTGCGTACCGGGCAGCCGGCGGGTCCTGTATTCGTCGCTTACAAAAGAAGCGGTCAGACGATCAAAAAGCCTAGTTCATAGTCAATCACTGACGCGGCTGACGGCTTGCCCCATCCAGGGTCCGGCCACAACATTTCAGGAACCTCACGTCGTTCCATGGTCCACATGATCGTCACGAAGCCGTCAGACTGACTGTCTGCAAATTGGGCATTGGGGGCAATTGGGGGGCAACAGGGCGAACATCGCGAGGTTCCCATGCTACAGCGAACTGATGTTCACCAAGGTGAGTCCCGCCGCTTATCAGGCGCCGGTCTGCAGGGCGCGTGAGCGGGCCGCCCTGCCCTGGGTCGAGGCCATCACGCTGGTGACGCAGGGTCACGTTCCGGACGAAGCCTTCGAGGCCGTGCGCAAGCAATTCTCCGAGAAGGAGATTGTCGATCTCACTATAGCGGCGGCGGCCATCAATACCTGGAACAGGATTGCAATCGCCTTCCGCGTCCCGCCGCAGGTCGACAGCAGGCGGGAGGCGGCTTAAGGATCAGCCAATCCGCATCAGTCCTGTTGCGTATTGCTTCCAGCGGCGCACATAGATGTCAGCGCCGGCGCGGATCATCGACGCGGCTTTTTCGTCCAGTGTGCGGATTGCGCGCGCAGGCGCGCCCACAATCAATGAATTGTCGGGAAAGCCCTTGCCTTCGGTGACGACGCTGCCGGCGCCGACCAGGGAATTTTTCCCGATCTTGGCGCCATTGAGCATGATCGCGCCCATGCCGATCAATGAATTGTCGCCAACCGTGCAGCCGTGAAGAATGACGTTGTGTCCGATGACGCATTCGCGGCCGATCGTCAGCGGAAATCCGGGGTCAGTGTGCAGCGTGGCATTGTCCTGGATCTGCGAACGCTCGCCGAGTTCGATCCATTCATTGTCGCCGCGCAGGACCGCACCAAACCAGACGCTCGCTTCCGCCTTCAGGCGCACGCGTCCGATCAGCACCGCGGTCTCGGCGACGTAATATTGACCCTCGCCGGGAAGTTCCGGCGCCTGTCCGTCGAGCCTGTAAAGAGGCATTGCCGCCTCCTCCAATTCCCCAGATCCGGGTTCGCGAGCGTTGCTCGCGTCCCGGAAAGACATGCCTGAAGTCAATCGACGTGGAAAGTGGCTAGGCGAACAGAAAACCGCAGGCCTGCAAGGTCATCACCATGACCAGCCCCGACATCATGCTCCAGAAGCCGGCAATCAATGTCGCAAGAAATACGAATTCAAAGCGGCGGCCTTCATGCCGGCGGCCGAGAATGGTGTTTCGCATGATCAGGAAGGGAGCCGAGACCACCAGGACCGGAACCGCCGCAAGGGCCTCAGCGCCGGGCCCGGCGGTGAGCTGGTTGAAGCTTGGCAGACGGCTTGTGAACACCCGATAGCCGGAGCTGCACAGGCCGGCGACGGCAAAGCCGAGCACCAAAGCGTATAACATTTGCAGCGATTCAGCAGGCATCAGTGACCTCAACGCACGATCTCAGGTCATCTGTCGCAAACCGTCCGGGCCGGCGCCAGCCAATCCTTACCGAAAGGTAAACGTCCGCGTCCGGCGGTCGCCTACCCCCGCGGCGTGGCATAATCCGCGCGATTCGCTCGCAGCATGATCCCGAAAAGCGATCGCTCAACCCAATCAGAGATGGGCAGCGGTTTTCGGACAAGATCACGCTGAATCACAACGGAGCAAAGATTGACCATACTTGCGCAGGAGCGCACTTCGGCGGCGCGGCGCGGCTCCCGGCGGCGCCGACGATCCGGGCACAGCCCGCTGCTCGCACCGCTCGGGGTGTTCGCCGGCGTGATCGTCATCGCCACAGCCTATGTTGCCTACGTGCTGTGGCCGCGCTGGCCCGATGCACCGGTCGCGCTCGATGCCCCTACGCTGCCGATCGTCATTTCGGGGACCAGGTTCAATATCGAGCCGGCTGCAATCCGCATGAACGTCCAGCGCCGTCCCGGCGCGCATGAACGCATCGACCTTTCCTATCTGTGGCCGAGCCTCGTGCCGCCGGATCCCGCCATCAAGCCCACGGTCGGCGCCCCGATCGATCCGAATGAACGCCTGTTCGTCACGATAGCGTCCGGAGACACCACACTGCCGTTGATGGAGCGCGTGCAGACGATCTATCCGCGGTACCTGGTGGCAGAGCCGGTCGCGGGTCCAGCCGGCCTCACGTTTCGCGGCTTTCGCAACGATACGCCCTATGAGGGCGATGATCTCGTTTTTGAGTCGAGTGCGCCCGAGCATTTTCTGGCGCGCTGCTCACGCAAAGGCGTCACCAATTCGGGCGTCTGTCTGCTGGAGCGCCGCATCGACAATGCCGATATCATCTTGCGCTTTCCGCGCGACTGGTTGACCGATTGGCAAAATGTCGCGAGCGGGATCGATAGGCTGATTGCGAGATTGCATCCGCAACCGTGAGCTTGTCATGGCCGGGCATAGCCGTCCGAAGGACGGCGTGCTTTCGCACGCCTATGTCCCGGCCATCCACGTGTTTATGAGTGCCAGCTAAGGCAAGACGTG
>DASSIJ010000337.1:0-3740 GCA_035692045.1 Pseudolabrys sp.
GCAGCCATTAGCAATTTCCCGGAGCGCATATGGCTGATGTTTTTATTGCGGCAGCAACGCGAACACCGTTCGGTCGCTATGGAGGGCGGTTGGCAGCAGTGCGCTGTGATGATCTTGCCGCAGCGCCGATCATATCGTTGATATCGCGTTACCCGAGCGTGGACTGGGGCGCGGTGGACGAAGTCGTGCTCGGTTGCGCCAATCAGGCCGGCGAAGACAACCGTAATGTTGCGCGCATGGCCACGTTGCTGTCCGGTCTGCCGGAAACAGTGCCGGCAGTGACGGTGAATCGACTGTGCGCTTCTGGACTTGAAGCAGTTGGTCATGCGGCGCGCGCGATCGCTTGCGGCGATGCAGAGCTGGTGATTGCCGGAGGCGTCGAAAGCATGTCACGCGCGCCATTTGTGATGGCGAAGGCCGAAACGGCTTTCGGTCGCGAGCAAAAATTGGAGGACAGCACACTTGGATGGCGTTGCATCAATCCGTTGATGCAGGCGCGCTATGGCGTCGATTCGATGACGCAGACCGCGGACAACCTTGCTCGCGAGCAGGGCATTACACGCCACTGCCAGGACGCATATGCATTGCGCAGCCAGCAGCGCACTGCGCGCGCACGGGCGGAAGGTTGGCTGGCCGAAGAGATCACTGCAGTGCAAATCAGCAATGGCAGCGGCAGCATCATCGTTGATGAGGACGAACATCCGCGCCCCAAGATCGCGCTTGAGCACCTGGCCAAACTAAAACCACTGTTGGGCACGGACAGCACCATCACCGCAGGCAATGCTTCCGGCATAAACGATGGTGCCTGCGCATTACTACTGGCGTCGGCTGCGGCGCTGAACACACACGGCTTGCAACCCTTAGCGCGCGTCATCAGCATGGCGGCGGTCGGAGTTGCTCCGCGGATCATGGGCATCGGACCAGTGCCAGCGATACACAAATTGCTAGCGAAGATCGGACGGCGCCTCGACCAGTTCGACCACATCGAAATCAATGAAGCCTTTGCCGCTCAGGTGCTCGCGTGTACGCGTAGTCTCGGACTGGCCGACGATGCCGAGCATGTCAACGGCAACGGCGGCGCGATCGCGCTTGGGCATCCGCTTGGCGCGAGCGGTGCGCGTTTGGTGATGACCGCCGTCTATGCTTTGCGCAGGCAGCAACAGGCCCGCGCCTTGGTGAGCCTATGCGTTGGGGTTGGCCAAGGCGTTGCTTTGGCCCTTGAGCGGGCGTGACCGTCTCGGGGTTACTTCACCGGGACATTGATTGGAGGGGCGAGGTCCTCCGAGCCCGATCACCCATCCTGCGTCGCAGAGCCTGTCCTGAGCTTGTCGCAGGAGTTCCGCACTCCGGCGACGTAAGCTGTCTCAGCCCCAATATTAATTCGCGCGAGCGACACGCCCACCACTAGACTCCTTCCGCATGAAAACGAGACCGCTCGTCGCGTTCCTGCTCTTTGCTGCCTCGATCACGTTCGCCGCCAGTCCCTCGCCGATTTCTACCGGAAGTCCGCCGGCTTCGCCATCAGCGACCGCCGCCCAACCGCGCAATCTAAAACCGGAAGATTACGCCGGGTTGCGCGATGTGGACGAGCCAAAGTTTTCGGCGGACGGGAATCTCGTCGTCTATATCCTGAAAACGGCGGACATGGAGAAAGACAAGGTGGCCGGCAACCTCTGGCTGGCGAAATGGGATGGCTCGGAAAATCGCCCACTCACATATGGAAACAATGACCAGTCGCATCCGCGCTGGAGTCCGGATGGAAAATGGATCGCGTTCCTTTCGGGACGCGAAGACGAGAACGAGATCGATCAACTTTGGATCCTGCCGACCAACGGTGGTGACGCCGAGAAGATTACGGACGCGAAAGGCGGCGTCGAGGATTTCGCCTGGTCGCCGGATTCAAAGCGTATTGTGCTCGTGGTGCGTGATCCCGATCCGCGCGAGCCGGAGAAGAAGGAAAAAGAGAAGAAGACCGTCCCGCCCCTGGTCATCAATCGTTTTCACTTTAAACAGGATATTGACGGCTATCTGACCGATCGCTGGTCGCACCTGCAATTGCTCGACCTGGCCACGCGCAAGATCGACATTCTCACCTCCGGTAAGCACGACGAATTTCTGCCGGCTTGGTCGCCGAACGGCAACGAGATCGCATTCGTGACGAAGCGGGGGGACGATCCCGACCGTACGGTTAATTGGGACGTCTGGGTGGTCGGCGCGAAACCGGGCGCGGCGGAGCGGCAAATTACCACCTCTCCTGAAGCCGACCCGGATCCTGACTGGGAAAGCGCGCCGGCTTGGAGTCCCGATGGTAAAACTATCGCTTACATCCACGGCGGCGATCCAAAGAAAGTCGAATATGCCGTGCACACTCTCGCCGTTATTCCGGCGGCGGGTGGTGAAGCGAAAGTGCTCACGCAAAATTTGGATCGCAACGTTGTTCAGCCGCATTGGTCCGCCGACGGCAAATCGATCTTCGTCTTGCTGGAGGATGACAGTGTGCAAACCCTACTGCGCATTCCAGTTTCCGGCGGCGCGCCCGAACCGGTAGTTGGCGGCCGGCGCAGCATCACCGCTTATGACGTGAGCAAGAATGGAAAAGTGATCGTGCGTTCGAGCACACCGGATCGCCCCTATGAAATCTTCGCAGCCGAGCAAAACGATCTGCGCAACCTAACCAAACAGAACGATGTGTGGTTGAAGCAGTTCAAACTCGCGCGTGTTGAGGAAACAAAATTCAAAAGCAAAGACGGCACCGAAGTGCACGGCTTTTTCGTTCACCCTGTCGATCTTGCCGCCGGGGTGAAGCCGCCTGCGATATTGCGACCGCACGGCGGTCCGGCATCGCAATTTGCGAATGAGTTCGAGTTTGAGATGCAAGTTTTTGCCGCCAACGGTTACGCCGTCATCATGCCGAATCCGCGCGGCTCCACTGGTCGTGGCGAAGAATTCGCCCTCGGCATCTTCGCCGCCTGGGGGAGTGTCGATCTCGAGGACGATCTCGCGGCCGTCGATGCCGCGGTTGCGGGCGGCCTGGTCGATCCCAATCGTCTTGGCGTGGGCGGTTGGAGTTACGGCGGGATTTCCACGAACTATCTGATCGCCAGCACCACACGTTTCAAAGCCGCCTACAGCGGCGCATCGGCCTCGAACGTTCTCGCCGGTTACGGGACCGACGAATACATCATCGATTACGAACAGGAGCTGGGTGTGCCGTGGAAAAACACGGACACATATCTGAAGCTTTCTTATCCATTTCTCCACGCCGACCGGATCAAGACGCCGACGCTATTTCTGTGCGGTGGGAACGATTTCAATGTCCCGCTGCTCAACAGCGAACAGATGTATCAAGCCCTGCGCAGCCTCAACGTTCCCACCGAACTCATCATCTATCCCGGCCAGTTCCACAGCCTCAAGAAACCGAGCTACTTCATCGACCGCTACAAGCGCTGTCTCGATTGGTACGCGAAGTGGATCACGGCGAAGGCTGCGCACGCGCGACAGTAGTGTGTGCAGCTAAAAACGTAGCGAAGTCATCCCCCACCCTGATTTCGCTGGGGAACCAAAGCTCAATCATCCGATCTTAAATCAGTTGTCAGCAGAGAAATCTTTGTCGCGGTCCGCTGATTCAAAGTCACTTGTAGAAAATGCCTTTTCGGTCCAATTCAGCTCCGACCTAATCCTACCGTTACCCGATTCTTTACAAACCGACGAAAATGTCGCCGACACTGATATGCACCAGC
>DASSIJ010000338.1:0-2877 GCA_035692045.1 Pseudolabrys sp.
CGTAAGTCTTGTACCCGGTGATCTCAGCGGCAGCAGCTTCGGCAGCGTTGCCCGCTTGGTCCAAGACTGCAAAATAGTTCTCATCATCTGCTTCGTCGGTCGCTTCCGCTGCGTTAGTCGCAGCGTTGAAGATGCGGTAGCGGGCAGCCTCTTGCCGCGCCTCCCAGGCTTTATCGGCCTTCGTCCTGTCGTCGCTCATACCCTCCTCCTTCGTAAGAACCCAAGGCGGGCGTCGTGCCACTGTTGATGTCTGCTTTTACCCCGAAAGCGAACATCGGACCGCAGTCACTGCATGTCCGCTCTGGGTCATTAGCGGACATTCCCGCATGTCCGCACGATGTCCGCTTTACCCCCAATAGCGACATCAACCGGTGCTCCGGCATCTGGGCTTTTGCGCTAGGCGACGGGCGTGTTTCGCTACAGGTCGGCACGCCAAGCGGGAGTTATGTCCGGGTTATGAAAGATCGTCTCGCCACAATTTATGCAAAGGTACTGTTTTTCTCGACCCGGCCCTTTAAAAACGAATTTTAGCCCCGGATGTCCGGGGTCATCCGGGCCCCTCGTTATCTGCGCTTTGCAGGCGTCGCATAACCTGATCATTTCGGGCCCCCTGGCGAACGGTGCGGCCGTCATGGCATCGGCTCAGGCACTCAGCGCGCACCAAATAATTTCCTCGGCAAGTGAGTTCTGCTGTCGTTACTTCCGCACAGTGGACGAGCTCGGCCGGCAATAAGACTCAACAAAATTGCGGCGCATTTCAGGGCTATATACAATTTTTGAATTAGGAAGCGCCGACCAATATCTACTAGGCGCAGCGCCGCAGTGTGAACTGAGGCAATCTAAATGATCGCCAGGCCGAAACGTAAACATCATCAAGACGCAAACGATCGCGGCAACCGCGAATACTGGCGCCGTGAAAAATCGCTGGACGAGGCTCTAAAGAACACCTTTCCGGCGTCCGATCCGGTTTCAGTCGAGCAACCGGGACTGCCTGCCACCGATGGTGTCAATTCGACAGAGAGTTGAACGCCAAATCCTTTTCGTTAAGTCTTTGCAGATCGATGTCCGCTTTGGGTCAAAAGCAGACATGTGCAGCGCACAAGCCGATGTCCGCTATGTGCCAATAGCGGACATTCGGCAAATGACCTTCACAAACAGAGAGACCGCCCCGCGGCGGTCTCTCCGAAAATCAAACTCCAATACCGGACATTCGAACAGCAACCTAAGTTTCGTCGGCTGCTCGCATCAATTCAACAGACTAATTTGTCATTTGGCATGCACCGGCTCATGCTTCGAGGCTACTCCAAATGCGGGCTAGTGTTTGCTCCCTGACTTTCCGGCGCTCCGCGTCGCGGATGGCGTTGAATTCGAGCCGCCTTTCTTTTTCGTCGATGTTGTTACGGGCATGCTGACACCGAAGCCATAGTCCTGAACCTCAATGGCCTTTCCGGTGGACGGTTTGGTAGTTGTTTTTTTGTCCTCGGCGGCGGCGATCTGCACGGCGGCAAACGTTATTACGATAATTGCGAGAAAGCGCATGGCGGTCATGGTGACTTCCCTTGGGGTGGCTCTCTAATTGCAGCCCGGAGCATATCGCGCCACATGCGGTGTCGCCACCGGCCCCGCGATGGGATTGGTGAACTGCCGCGCGGTTGGTCAATGTCCGCTTTGGGTCAAAAGCAGACAAACGGCCCCGGGCCAAATTCCGACTTTGTCCGTTATTGTCCAAAAGGACAAATGCGGGTGCGGTTGGAATGTCCGTTAAGTGCCAATAGCGGACATCCCGCCACCCACTCGATCACCTCGGCGCGCCGTCAGTTTCTGTATTGGCAAGCTTCCTTCGCCACGTAGCGAGCCCGAACGGGTCTTCGCGCGCAGCCAGCCTGCGATAGCTGAAGAGATCCTCGGTATCGAGTGCCGGTGCTTCACCGCGTCTCTGCTCGGCGCCCGCACCCGATCCGGTCGCGAGCGACGTGCCCACGCCGGCATAGATGTAGTGATCCCCGAAAGCCTGCTTTAATGCCGCAAACGTCGGCTCGCCGGTACAGTGACCGGGCGCGATGTTCTCTACTTTGAAAGTATCCTTGAGCGTCGCCACGATTTTCGAGATGGCGTCATCCGACGCGGCAACCAAGTGGAAGCCGCCGGCGATCAAATGGATCTTGGGATTTATGGTTGCGGCAGCCTCGACGATCTTGTCGATGCCGGGGTGCGAGCAACCGACCACCAGCACAACTCCGTCCGGCGTGTTGATGGCGAGTGACAGTTCCTTAAGCTCTCGGGTGCCCGGGGCATCCGACACAAGGGCGATCAGAGTGATGCCGGGCACAATTTCGGTCGTCTTGTCGATGAGCTCGAAATTGGCGCCCTGCCAGGCCGAACCGAAGGTCATCACCTCGGGCGGCTTGCCGTCGAAGTAGCGCATGTCCGTCGGCAGGGCATCGGCCTTGCGATAGAAGCTCGATGGCAGCGACGAGCCGAAGATGCCGAAGCCCTCCTTGGGCGCGTAGATCTTCACCGTCGGATTGACGCTCAACACGTGAGCCAGCCCCGCCATGTGATCGCCATGTCGATGCGACAGAACAACAAAATCCAGTTTGGTGAGATCAACGTTTTTTGCCTTTACGTTCGCCGCGAAGATGTCGCGATCATCGCCCGTATCGAACAGGATGCGTTTGCCGGCAATCTCTACGAGCGCCGAGAAGCCCCAGTCCTTTCGCATCGCGGTATCTTTGCCGAAGGCATCGTAGAGGATCGTGATACGGCTCTCAGGACCGGCAGCGGCCGCCGTTCCGATCGCAGCGGTCGTCATCACTATGCCGGTGAATGTGCCTGCCAGAAGCAACTTCATGAACTGTGTCATTAGAAGTTCCTCCT
>DASSIJ010000339.1:0-7857 GCA_035692045.1 Pseudolabrys sp.
CAAATCCTGGCTGAGCAATGGTCCCAATGTGACGATAACGCCCGAGCAGCTCCGCGCAGCACTCGGAAGCGATCAGGTTAAACAGATCGCGCAACATTTCGGCGTTCCGGTCGATGAAGCGTTGAAGCTGCTGGCACAGCACCTTCCGACCGCCGTTGATCAGGCCAGCCCGAGCGGGAAACTGCAGAAGGTCTGAGAGAAATATTCCCGGGCTTGTATAAATGGCCGGGCCGACTTGTCCCCGACTTGTCCCGTCTTGGCCCGTCTTGGCCATTGCGCGACAACGCCTGCCATCCACAAGGCCTTTCGCCACGCGCCGGCCATCCCCACATGCCTGCCAGCATCAGGAGATAGCACCGCAATGTCGGAACCGCTCGTCGTTGTCATTCCCCATCGCCTCGGCAAGGACGAGGCGCTGCGTCGTATTAAAGAGGGGCTTGGCCGTGCCAAAACCGAATTTGCCTGGCTCCTTTCACTGGAGGAAGCGGTCTGGACCGGCGACCGTCTGACCTTCCGCGTTGCGGCGCTGGGACAGCACGCGTCCGGAAGCATCGACGTCTACGAGGCGGGCGTGCGCCTTGAGGTCACGCTGCCATGGCTGCTCGCGCGCTTTGCTCACGCGGCACAACGCGTGATAGGGCAAAAGGGCCAACTGATGCTGGAAAAGAAATAGGCTGCATTTCTTTTTTCTCTATGGGTATCGCGCGGCTGAATTCTGGTAGAACTCTGTATCAAACGACCGCACGTGTATGGCTCTCAACAAGATCTTTTTTATTTATATGGCACTGGCCGGCGCCGCGGTCGGTGCGATTCTGGTTGCTGCTCCACATGTGCAGGAGTTTGTCATTAAACCGTACTTCTGGGTCTTGATCGCGGTCGGCCTGTTCGATGGCGGTATCTACTTTTTCGCGCGTAACGCTCCCGCCACGATGCTGACCATGAATGCGCGCGCGATCGGCTTCGGGATCGGGATCGCGCTGATGGTGGCAATCCCGTTGCTGGCCGGGACGCAGGTTCGATTTCTTTAACGTCGCCGACGCGTCAAAGACCCGCGCCTGCTCAATTCCCCAACTCCAGAACCCAGTATCGCCGGCCGTTGGCGCCGTCAGCCGAGGCAAGGCCGTAGAGGGTCACGTCCCGGCGCAGCATGTTGGCGCGGTGACGGGACGATCTTGACCACATGCGGATGACACAGTCTTCCGTCGCGCAACCGAACGCGACGTTTTCTGCGGCTGTGCCGTTGGCCACCGAGACACGCTGGCGGAAGCCGGCGTGGTCAAGCCGCTGGCGCGCGGCGAGGTTGTGCGCATGGCTGGACGCGGCGCCGGCCAGCGCTCCACTCGACGAGAGCGGACGCAGGCCATGCTGCGCACGGTAGGAATTGAGATCGAGAGCGACCGCGGTCGTTGTGAGAAACGCGCAAACAATGCCTGCGCTGACCAAAATGGCGTGGCTTCTCATCATTGATAAAGGATAGCAGCCAGACGGCTGAATGTCCGCTGACGGTCGGGCAGCAAGGCCGGACGCTTCCTAGTTGATGTGCCGGCGCATTCGCGGCGGCGGTCTCCACCAGCACTCATATGCGATGTAGTCGCCATACATGCGATGAATGCTCGTGATCAACGCATATTTATTGAAGCGGGCGCAATTGCTCTGCGCGATATCGAGTGCGTTTGCCTCGGCTTCCGGCGACCACGGGATGATGCCCCCGATGTCGTTGCCCTTTGGGCCATAGACCCCGACGCATGAGGCGAGCGTCAAACTCAGCGCCGCCGCCAGGACTGCCAGCCTTGTCATAATCCCCCTCCCAGCCCCGGTGTCGAATCCAATTATGCTAAAAGCTTGTTGCAGAATACGCCAGCCCTCTGCAGCGCGGATTGGCGTCCGCCAGAATACACGAAATTGCTGGGAGTTTGGCGATGAAAACCGTCGGGCTGTTGGTTGGGCGCGCGGGATCGATCGACCAGACGTTCAGAAAATGCTCGATCCTTCTTGTATTTGCGGGCTTAACCTGCGGCCTGTCCCTCCTGGCGCATGCCGAGTCCGATCTGAAAGCATGCCGCGGCGTCGACTTTGAGGTCAAACGCCCGCTCGTCGTTTCGCGGGTATCCGCGCGGCCTCACGTCAATTTCATCAAGGGTCCGGACGATGACGCCGCATGTCCTGCCGACAAGGAAATCTGCCGCAAGAAGGTGTACCTGGTCCCTGGTGACATTGTGCTGCGTGGACGTGTGCACGGCGCGTTCACGTGTGTCTCGTACCAATCCTTTCACACGCGCAAGCAGAACTGGACGACGGGGTGGCTGCCGACGTCGTCCTTGACGCGGATGGAACCAATGTCTTCGCCGAAGGCGTCGGACTGGATCGGTTCATGGTCTCATCCAGGCGGCACGATCTCAATCTCGGGCAGTGACGGTGGCAAGCTGAGCATTGAAGGCGAGCACACCTATCCCGCCGCGCAAAATGTTCACAGCGGTGTGCTCGGCGCCGACGTTGAGCCGCAGCAGGGAATGATTGCCTTCGTCGACGATGGCAGCATTCCATTCGATAAAGCTGAAGACGGGCAATGCATGGTGCGCATGCAGCGCGTCGGGCTCTGGTTGCTGGTCGAGGACAACCAGCAGTGCGGCGGTTCCATGGTCACATTTACTGGCCTCTACCGGCGCGACTAGCCCCGGGTCGGAACCCTCCAAGACGAAGTGCAAAAAGCTCAACTGCCGCAGCGGTAAAATGGCCTTGCGACAACGCCGACCAGTTTGGCCATTTTCAAGTCAGATCAATAGCTTGCAAAAAGCTGCTCGGTGGCCGGGAATGGTCGCAGAGCATTTCCAGAAGATTTCTGCTAAAAGTCGTGGCGCGTCATGGATCAATCCGCGGGCTTTTCCGCGCGGGACATGTAATGGCTTCCTCGTTGCGTACCCCTGATTTGTTATCTGACCTGCCAGGGCGGCTGTCGGCTGACCTTCTCGCCAATGCCAAGCCCGTCAAGTTGGCATCCGACGCCAGCCTGTTTCTCGCCGGCGATCCTGGAGACGGCTGCTACCGGTTGGAAGACGGCTTGCTCAAGGTCAGCATGGCCTCGCCCGCCGGTGCCGAGCGGATTCTTGCCATTTTGGGTCCGGGTGCCATCGTCGGCGACATGGCGATGATCGATGGCCGCCCGCGGTCGGCTTCAGTCTCGGCGTTGCGCGATTGCAAACTGAGTTTTATCAGCCGCGCTTCATTCGAAGCGCTCGCCGCGAAAAATCCCGAGATCTACAAGCACCTGCTCAGTCTGCTCGCCACGCGTCTGCGCGATACCGACCAGGTTGTCGCCGCCGGGAGCTTTTTGCCGGTGAAGGGCCGCGTCGCGCGCGCACTGCTTGATCTGGCAAATGCCTTCGGCAACGAGGTCGGTGGCGGCCGCGTCGTCATTCGGCAGAAACTGAGTCAGAGCGACGTTGCCGCGATGGCCGGCATCGCGCGTGAAAACGTCAGTCGCATTCTCAACGAATGGATGCGTTTGAAACTGCTCACGCGGCTTTCGGGCTATTACTGCATCGAGAGCAAAGCGAAGCTCGAAAAGGAAGTGAAAATCTAGGTTTTTCAGCGGCCTCATTGCGTTTCGACGCGCGATACGGTGCAATCGGGCGGGGGTGTCGCGTACAGGGCAGGGGTCAAGCCCATGTCGGATGACGACGTCGTCGGCTTCAGTTTTCTCGCCGAGTCCAGCATCCCGGTGTGGTACCTCAAGCCGGGCGAAACGATTTTCAAGGAAGGCGAGACGGCCAAGGAGCTTTACGTCATCCGGAGCGGGCAGGTCGAGATTCAGCTCGGCAACCGTCTGCTCGCCACGCTCGAGGCCAATGAAATTTTCGGCGAAATGGCGCTGATTGAATCGGCGCCCCGCAGCGCCACCGCGATCGCGAAAACCGACGTCGCCCTGGTCCCCATTTCGAAAAAGGATTTCCTCACCCTCGTGAGCCGGGCGCCAACCTTCGCGCTCGACATTATGGGCATGATGGCCCGCCGGCTGCGCGCCGCTAACAACGCGTTTTGACCTTAAATACCAGCGTTTTTCACAGGTTCGGGGAAAAGCGTTTTTGTGTGATGGAGGTCACACCGGCGGGAAGCCGGCAGTCCTATGGTCGTGACTGTAGGGAAGCACGTTGCTTCCACGTCATTGAAGGGCAGACCGCCATGCGCAAGACCATCATCCTCGCCATCGCCACAACGTTCCTTGCGGGCGCCTCGGTGGTGACCGGTCTGGCCCGGACTGTCCATACCCCGACTGGCACTGCTATTTCGGCGCCTCCGGTGGTTGTCCCCCTTGCCACCGGTAGCCTGACGGTCAGCGTTTTCCCCAGCACATGACCGTCATTTGGCCTGCCTCTGCCCCGGGGGCAGGCCACGAATTTCTGGACTAACCTCCAAACTCCAAGCGGCCCGACCGGGCCGCTTTTTTTTGGTTCCCCGGTCGACTGTGAAAAAACGTGACCTTTTGTGACCCCGGTCACAGGAACCGTGCGAACGCCCGACTAGTTTACCTGCGTCGGGATCGCGATACCCCCGGCGGCACCGGGGCAACCCCTGGGCAAAAATAAAGGGAGCACCGTCATGATCCGTACGGCCATCATCTCTGTGACTGCGTCTTTCGTTCTGTTTGGCGCATGGACCGTCAACCTGGTGAGCTATCATCCGGCGACCGACCTCAATCCGCTGGCGCCGCTGAACACCAATGTTGACTGGAGGTAATTACGGGCGGCGTGCACTCCGGCGGCCCGCGGACAATCGGTGTCCGCGTCAGCGCTAATGATTAGCCATGCGTTCCAGTTATACGCAGCTTTACCGCAACATCTTCGCGCGAACTGATATTAGTCCCGCACCAGAGCGGGATCGATGCACAAGGCTCCGTCGCAGATCGCTCGTTCGCTGCGAGCGTTCCGGAACGCGCACAGGCTGGGCTTGTTGCGCAGCGTGCGCATTTCGCCCGGAGCGCACGCCTGCGAAGCGGCGCAATCGCAACAGGGCATTGAATACATGGGTGACACCGTTCCCCGGTTGCCCCTCGCTGAATGCACGCGCGGCCTGTGCAATTGCAAGTATGCGCCGTTGGGAAGCAGCCGGATGCATCACCTGATCGCAAGTGACAAGCCGCGACCCAAGCCGGCATCCTGAGTATTGTGCCGTTGCAATCGGCGCGCCTTGATCCGTATTATTCGCGTCGCGGCACCTCAATGTAAAATGATTGCCCAGGTTGATTTTCGTACGATTGTTGAAGCCGCTCTGGCATTCACATGATGGTTCACAGTGACGGCACAGGCACCCGCCTACGTTGACGTTCGCGCGCCGCGCGTAGATCGCAATCTAAAGCCCTCTGTATTGCTGCGCGGCATTAGCGTGCGGCAGGTGCGGCTCGCAACGGGCCTCGTGATGTTCGCCTTCATCTTTTCGCATTTCTTCAATCATGCACTCGGCAACATCTCTTATGAGACCATGGAATCTTGGCTGCGGTACCACATCTGGTGGTGGCGAATCCCGATCGTCAACTACACACTTTACACCGCAGCCGTGATCCATTTCTCGCTCGGCCTGTGGGCACTCTATCAACGGCGACATTTTCGCTACACCGCAATTGAAATCACACAGCTCGTGCTCGGTCTAAGCATTCCGCTCTGGCTTGCCAGTCATTTCGGCGCCATGCGGCTCGGCGGGGCACTGTATGGACTCCCGCCGCCCTACTATTCAGTCCCCCTGTACGCCTTTTGGGTGGCGGGACCGCATATGATTGCGGTGCAGTTCATATTGTTGACGGTCGCATGGACGCACGCCTGCATCGGGCTCTATTTCTGGCTGCGGCTGAAATCGTTCTTCAGTTGGGCTGCACCCATTTTACTCGCCATTGCAGTGCTGATGCCGCCGCTTGCGATGATCGGCGCGCATCATGCCGGACGCGAGGTTGCCGAGCTCGGTCAGGATCCTGACTGGCGCAAGGAAAACCTGCAGGGCGCTTCTCCCGCGCAGCGCAGGGTTATCGACACCATCACGCTTTTTTATTTTCCGATCGGGTATGCGGCTGCGATCGTCCTGGTGTTCGCGGCGCGTGGCGCACGCACGATGCGTGAGCGCCGGCGCGGCCTTGTAACGATTTCCTACCCGGATCGGCAGGTGCGCGTGCCGAAGGGCTTGAGCATCCTTGAAGCCAGTCTGCGGTTCAAGATTCCGCACGCGAGCGTCTGCGGAGGCCGTGCGCGCTGTTCGACCTGCCGCGTGCGCGTGATCAGCGATCGCAGCGCACTTCCGCCGCCCTCGGGACGGGAGGCCTTTGTGCTGGACCGTATCGGCGTTGCCGCAAACCCGTCGATCCGGCTCGCTTGCCAGCTCCGGCCACAAACGGACGTGGCCGTCATTCCGCTTCTGCCGCCGAGCATGAATGCCGGTCTCCTGCGCCAGGGCCGCCGCATGAATATCGGCAGGGAACGCTACATCGTCAGCATGTTCGTGGATATGCGCGGCTCAACCAGGCTCGCGGAGGCGCGGCTGCCGTTCGACGTGGTATTTCTCATCAATCGTTTCCTGGGCGCGTGCTCGCAGGCGGCGCTCGACGCCGGCGGCCAGCCGAACCAGTTTGTCGGCGATGGCGTTCTTGCGCTGTTCGGCATCAACGTCGACCCAAAGACGGCGTGCCGCCAGGCGATACGCGCCGCCGCCAATGTTGCGGCCAACGTGGAATACATGAACCGCCAGCTCGCATCCGACCTGCCCGAGCCGATCCAGTATGGCCTCGGTATTCATGGCGGCGACGTGATCATCGGCGACATCGGCTTCCGGGATCACACCGTATTCACTGCCCTGGGCGATCCCGTCAATGTGGCGGCGCGGCTGCAGGACATGACGAAGTCGCTCAATTGCAAGGCCATCATCTCCGAGGACGTTTTCAAGACCGCAGGGATCGCGGCCGATGCGCTGACGCGGACTGAAGTTGCAATTCGCGGCCGGGAAGAGCCGATGATCGTCCGTGTCGCGGATGATCCGGGTGCTCTGGCAAGTCTCCTCGATGCGGCAGGACGAAAGAGCGCACCGCCGTCTGAAGGCTTCAGACCGGCATAAGGCTTGCTTCTGCTGGTCTGGGGGGACGCATGGACGCAAGGACGCCTGTTGGCTCAAACTTACGCGGCGATGTGGGCGCCCGGCCGCCACTGTCCCGGTTTCTGGAGCGTTGCCATTCCGAGGTCGCGGGCGACAGCACCGGGGCCGTGGCCGACTACATCCCGGAGCTCGCCAAAGCCGATCCGGATCATTTTGGTATCAGCGTCGCTACAACCGACGGCTACATCTACGATATCGGTGATAGCGCTGTTCCGTTCACGATTCAGTCGATCTCCAAGGCCTTTGTGTTTGCGCTAGCCCTTGAGACGATCGGCGCTGAGCGGGTCGAGAGTGTCATCGGGGTGGAGCCGAGCGGCGAAGCCTTCAACTCCATTCGGCTGCGGACCGACAATCGTCCCTTCAATCCGATGGTCAATGCCGGCGCCATCGCCTGCTCGGGCCTGATCTACGATGCGGAAGGGGACAATGCATTTGACCGGATCCTGGCAACGCTGAGCCGGTTTGCCGGGCGAGAGCTCGATATCGATCAGGCGGTGTTCGCCTCGGAGCGTACAACCGGCGATCGCAATCGCGCCATTGCTTATCTTTTACGCAACTATGCTGTCATAAAGGGCGACGTTGATGCCGTCCTCGATGTCTATTTTCGTCAGTGTTCGGTTTTGGTGACCGCGCGCGACATCGCCGTCATGGCGGCCACACTCGCCAACCGGGGCCGAAATCCGCTCAGCGGCGAGCAGGTCATCAGTCCATATGCCGTTGCGCGGACTT
>DASSIJ010000340.1:0-7775 GCA_035692045.1 Pseudolabrys sp.
GGTGAACTAATATAGCGCGTGGCTAGTGATCGGCTGCGCAACGAAGGAGTATTGCGATGCGCACCAAAATTATCGTGCTCGCGACACTCGTGTTATCGACCGAGGCGTTTGCACAAAGCCCGGTCCGCAACTATGCGTTTCCACACGATCCTTATCGATGGTGCGCTGTCTATGGCGGTGACGCCGGTGGCGCCTCAAACTGCGGATTCCTCACGATCGAGCAATGCCGCGCAAACGTGAGCGGCATCGGCGGCTTTTGCGAGCCCAATCAATTCTACAATCCAGGGAAACCCTCGCAAACCCTCGGCCCGCAAGCTGGCGCAGGCGCGGCAGCAGCGGGCCGCTGGTGAGTCAGGCGGGTAGTTGATTCAAGCTTGTCCTTAATCTCGCAATAGACTCCTGAAGCGTGTCGGTGCCTGGCACGCAAGATTGGTCAGTCTGGTGGCTCAGGATCCCCAGTTTTTCCAGTGTTCGCCTGCACGCACACGTAAGCAACATATGGTGACGTTCCTGCAGCTGTCCCTGCCCCAGCCCCGGAACCGCGAACCATCTCATTCGCCGCTTTTTGGCACGAATCCAGATTGGGAAAATTTCCGACATGCAATGGAGCCTGGGCGGCGCCAATCAGGATTACGAGCCAAAATATTGCCATGGTCGCTAACTCCGTCTTCGTGGTTCTCAGCTTAGCTCCCGTTTCATCCGCTGCATTGTACGCGTGCCAACGGCGGCCACCTAATCACAGGCCAAGGCGTTCACGGACACGGATAACTGTTGTCGCGTGCCACTTGCCACCGTTCGGCGTTGGCACGTTCATGGGATTCAATTCCTCAGCAGTCTTCTGAGCAGACAGCCCAGATAGGCCCTCAATGACTCTACGGAGTCCTTGGGCGGGTTGGGTGAGCAGCGGGTTGGATTGTCCGCCAACCGCCACTACCGAACATCGCGAAGCCGTCGCCTAGCTGAACATTCCGCACAGATACCGGGAAATTAAGATCTCAGTAGCCAGCGAATATTATCAGGAGAATCACCGCCGCGACCAAAAGTAAAAACTTAAACAGGTCGAGTGCAAGAACGTCAAAGCGTTGGCTAATGTGTCTAGGGAAGCTGCTTCGAATGATTTTGGTCGGCTGATCAACAATCGATTTTCGCTCGTCCCCGCGAGGTTCTACGACCATTTTGCGATGAACGCTCCTCAATCCTGGAAAAAACCCGGACGACAAGGTGCGCCGAGATAACCGCCTGACCGGCGGAAAGCTTGAAGAAAATCCGGATTTTCCTTTGAGACGGGCCTGATTTTTCTTTGAGGGACAATCGACAGGGATTCCAGCGATGCGCTATGTAGCTCCCGTACCGTATCCGTCCCCTACCCTTTGTCGGATTCAAAAAAAGAAAGACCGGCTTCAAGGCGGTCCCTCTTCAGCGCGCACTAGGAGCATCAGCCCCGTTATCCTCCTGTTCTAAGGACAACGAACGGCCGTTATCCCCTGTCAGCAGGCGCATTGCTGTTCCATTGCTGTTAGCAGGAACGGCTTTTGAGGTGTTATGCCCTCGATTGCCGATTTCGGATTTCCAATCGAGCATGGTGATCCCGATTGGTCCGACACGCTTAAAACCCAGCCCATGCGGCAGCAGTCAATTAATTGCCCTGCATTAACTCAGAAATGGCCGCTGATGAGTCAGGCGGGTAGTTGAGTCAAAACCGGGGTCGAAAATTATGCAGCCTTAACGCCGGCCTCCCTCGGTGACTGCTAGGCTGGGCGCATGTGGCGGCAAATAAGCTCTGTGGCCTTTCTCATCGTCGCAGGAGCAATGGTGGTTTTCGCCATTGCAGTTGCTTTACATTCCCTGATCCATGCCGGCGCCTAATCCGCACCGCATGAGTACCCGGCTGCGAGTTTTCGTCTGGGTCGTCATTGCCGCCTTGGTGGTCATCTGGATTGCGGCCATTTGGTTCGTAGTATTCCACACAGGCCCGCTACCACTGTTTCAGCTTTAGTGGCCATGAGGCGCGGATTGCAACGCCGCGCATCCATCTAAAATCTGAGTCAGTTCAATGCGTTGCAAATCCATGTTGCGTCATGTCGCCTGTTTTGGCGCCCACAGATTCTGTCTTCCTCTCCCAAAACGCATTAGCGACACTGCTGAGGCCGGTCAGCGGATTAGCCCGCCGTACTGCCGGCAGTACGCGGCCCTTACTTGGTGCCCAAGGAACGATTAGAGCCTCTCGCGTCTTACCTTGAGCCGGTCGCTGCAACCGGTCCCCGGACGCTGCCTCCGTCGGTGTTGGAGGTATTCCCTGGTCGGCATGCGGCGCTGGTCATCTTGGTGCTTGGCGTGGCGACCAGGCCGTTCAAGTCAGCGGCGGCATTCGGCAACAAGTGTCGTGCCGCCGCGCGGCGATGTTGAGCATCAACTCCAGTGCGAGCCGCGCCATCGTGCCGTTCGTGTGCCGCTCTCCTGCAACTGACCACGAGAGTTGTGGCCCGACTTGCCGCGGGAGATCTATTCCTTCACTGCGCCCGTCATTGCCGAGACGTAGTGCTCGACGAAGAAGGCATAGAGAATGACGAGTGGCAACGAGCCGATCAGCGCGCCAGCCATCAGCGAGCCCCAGCGGTAGATGTCGCCGTCCACCAGCGCGGTCACGATCGCGACCGGTACGGTCTTGTATTGCGTCGAGGAGATGAACGTGAGCGCATAAATGAATTCATTCCAGCACAGTGTGAAACAGAAGATGAAGGCGGAGATCAACCCCGGTATCGACAACGGCAGCACAATGCGTACCAGAATCTGCCAACGGCTGGCGCCATCGATCAATGCACACTCCTCGAGCTCGAACGGGATGGTCTTGAAATAACCCATCAGCAGCCAGGTCGAGAACGGAATAAGGATCGTCGGATAGGTCAAAATCAGCGCGAAGGGCGTGTCGAACAATCCGTACTGGAAAACGACAGTCGACAGCGGAATGAACAGGATCGACGGCGGCACGAGGTAGGCAAGAAAGATCGCGCCGCCGACCCATTGCGCGCCCTTGTAGCGCAGCCGCACGATTGCATAGGCGGCGAGCACGCTGGCGATGATCGACAGCGCGGTCGCGCAGACGGCGACCAGCATCGTGTTCCACAGCCAGATCGGATATTCGGTTTCGAACAGCAGCTTGGTGATGTGTTTGAGCGTCGGATTCCACGTCCAGAACGGGCTGTAGGTGTCGAGATCGAGCAGTTGCTCGTCCGGCTTTATCGAGGTGAGTGCCATCCAATAGAACGGAAACAACAGCACGAAGAGAATGACCGAGAGCGGCAGATAGACCGTGACCAGCCGCCGCGGCAGCGAGTGCAGATAGCTCATGCCTTCGGTTTCGTCGGCAAGCGGCGCTGATCCGGTCAGCACGGCCTTCGGACTGACGACTTTTCCAGCGAGAGCGTCAGTCATTACTCTCTCCTTGCTGCCATTTCCGGCGCTGCAAGCCAAACCACGACACCAGAATGGCCGCGAGCAGGAACGGGATCATCGCGGTCGAAATCGCAGCTCCCTCGCCCAGCTGGCCGCCGAGAATCGCCCGCTGATAGGAGAGCGTCGCCATCAGGTGGGTGGCGTTGACCGGACCGCCACGCGTCATCACCCATATCAACTGGAAGTCGGTAAAAGTGAACAGCACCGAGAACGTCATCACCACGGCGATGATCGGCGTGAGCAGAGGATAGGTGATGAAGCGGAACCGCTGCCAAGGTGTTGCGCCGTCGATGGTCGCCGCTTCGTAAAGCGACGGAGACACCGTTTGCAGACCGGCGAGCAGCGTGATCGCGACGAACGGTACGCCGCGCCAGATATTGGCAAAAATCACCGACCAGCGTGCGTTCCAGATGTCGCCAAGGAAGTCGATATTGGCCGTGATCAGGCCCATTTTCTTGAGCGACCATGAAATGATCGAGAATTGCGGATCGAACAGCCACCAGAACGCGATGGCGGAAAGCACGGTCGGGACAATGAATGGGATCAGCACCAGGGCGCGAAGAATTGCCTTGAACGGCAACCTCTCGTTCAGCAACAGCGCAAGATAGAGCCCGACGGCGAATTTGATGACACTGGCGACGCTGGTGTAGAGCAGCGTGTTGAATACCGACAGCAGGAATGTCGAATCGCCCATCAGCCATTCGTAGTTTTCGAGGCCGATGAAAACGCCGGAGCGGCCAATGCGGGCGTCGGTGAACGACAGCCAGACGCCGAGCACGAGTGGATAGGCCAAAAAGAGAATGAGAAATGCCGCCGCTGGCAGCATGAACCAGAGACTGAGCCATTCTCGGTTCGTTTTGAGGCGTTCCCACGCCGTCGCGCTACGCATGGAGCGTTTGGCACCGACTTGTTCGAACGCAATCGCCATTGCAACCCAAATTTCATTTCCAGCGGGAAAATGGCCGGCGGGAAATCTATTCCTCCCGCCGGCCGGTTTGACTAGCGATAGATGCGCTTGAGCTGCCGTTCGGCAATTGCGATCGAGCCTTTGACGTCCTCGCGGCCCGTGCAGTAGTTCGCGAACATGTCGAGCACGACGAAATCGGCAATCGCGGTGGCCGCTTTCTCGCCGACCGAGCCGAGCCCGCCGGCGGTGAGCGAGCGCTTGGCCGCCTCGCGGAATGGCGCGCGCTTGGGATCGGCAGTCCACACAGGGTTCTTATCGTAGGCATTGAGGCAGTGGGTGAGGTAGCCCTGCGCCGACTCAATCCATGGATTGAAGTTGTCAGCTTCCAACATGAAGGCCATCAGCGCCTTGGAGGCCTGCGGGTACTTTGTGTAGGTCATGCCCAGGACCGGATACATCAGGTGCAATTCGGTAGGCTTGCCTGCCGGACCGATAGGCCAAAACGAGTGGTCCATGTCCTCGGCGATTTGCTTCTTGCTCGGATCCTTCTGGGCGGCGACGTAAATTGAGATGCCGTTGTCGGTCCAGTTGATCTCGCCGCCCAGAAACGCCTTGTTGTTGGACGCATCGTTCCATGAGGCCACGCCGGGAATCATTTCAGCGTAAAGTGCCTTGGCGTACTCCAATGCCTTGGCGGTTTCGGGCGAGTTGATGATGACCTTGTCATCCTTGTCGACCGTATTGCCACCCTGCGACCACAGACACCAGTGTACCCAGCCGTTGCCGTCGCCGGACGCGTGACCGAGCGCAAAACCGCCGGGCGTGTTGTTCTTTTTCATTGCCTTGGCGTATTCAAGGAAGCCGTCGGTATTGTCTGGAATTTTGGAGAAACCGGCTTTCTTCGAGGCTTCGATGCGGTAGTTGACCATGTTACCCGAGTAGCAAATCGGGATTGCGATCCACTTGTTGCCGCTCTTGCCATACTGCACGGCGCTGTCGACCCAACCGCCGTATTTCTTGCCGAGATAGTCGGCGACGTCAGATACATCCATGCACTTTTGCGGGAAAAGATGTGGCAGCGAATAAAGACCCCAGAACAGGTCCGGTCCGGTGCCGGTATTGGCGGCAACCGAGGCTTTCGGCTGCACGTCCTCGTATGACTCGCGCGCGATATCGACCTTCACGCCCGTCGCCTTGGTGAAAGCCTCGATCAACTTGACGAATGCGTCATCTTCCGACTGCACGAAATACTTCCAGCGCAGCATCGAAAGTTTTGCGTCCTTTTCCGGCTTCCAGGGGGCACTCTGCGCCCAGGCTTTCGCCCATTCGAGCAGAGCAGGGCCGGTCAACGCGCCGGCGGCCATTGCCGCGGTGCCGCCCTTGACCAAGGTGCGGCGGGTGAAGTTGCTCATGGTCGTTCCTCCGTTGTGGTTCTAGTTGCTGAGGCGTTTTCCCGTCGTCTCGTCGAAAAGATGGACGAGCCGCGGATCTGGCTTAAGCCGGATCTTTTCGCCCGGCTTGAATTGATGGCGCTCGCGGAAAACCGCGATGATGTCCTCACCGCCAAGTTTTGCGACGACTTGAAGCTCTGAGCCGGTGGGTTCGATGACCTGGACTTCAGCTTCCGCGCCGTCGTCGGACAGCGAGAAATGCTCCGGCCGCACGCCGTACACGGCCGGACGTCCATCATTGCCGGAGCCTGCAGCAGCCAGGGAAAATGTCACACCGGCCGGCCCTTCGAAGCTGGCCGTCCCGTTAACGCGGATGCGACCCTTGATCATGTTCATCGCCGGTGAACCGATGAAGCCGGCCACAAACAGATTGTCGGGACGATCATAGAGCTCGAGCGGCGCGCCGATCTGCTCCACGCGACCATCGTGCATGACGACAATCTTGTCGGCCATGGTCATGGCTTCGATCTGATCGTGCGTGACGTAAACCGTTGTTGTTTTCAGACGCTGATGCAGTTCCTTGATTTCGGTGCGCATCTGCACGCGCAGCTTGGCGTCCAGATTGGACAGCGGCTCGTCGAACAGGAAGACCTGCGGATCGCGTACGATGGCGCGGCCCATGGCGACGCGCTGACGCTGCCCACCGGAAAGCTGACGCGGATAGCGCCCGAGCAATTGCGACAACCCGAGGATGGCCGCGGCGCGATTGACGCGCTCGTCAATTTCGCTTTGCGGCGCGCCGCGCAGCTTCATCGAGAACGCCATATTGGCGGCGACTGTCATATGCGGATAAAGCGCGTAGTTCTGGAACACCATGGCCACGTCGCGCTCTTTCGGCGGCACGTTGTTGACGACGCGGTCGCCGATGCGGACCTCACCTGCCGTGATGTTTTCCAGGCCGGCGATCATCCGCAACAAAGTTGATTTGCCACAGCCTGATGGGCCGACCAGCACGACGAACTCGCCGTCGCGTATCGAGATGTCGACGCCGTGGATGACGCTTGTCGCCCCGAAGGCCTTCTTGACGTCACGGATTGCGACCGAAGCCATTTACTCCTCCCGGGCCGTCGCGCCAGCCCTACGACGTTTCTTTGTTTCTTCTTTGTTATCAGCAGCTTCTAACCAGGTGGTCCACGGTCAGGACACCCGCGTAGGGCAAATCATCGGGCTTTCGCCGTCCGAAAAGCAAGCCCGATGTGCGTCGAAAGAGCGGCCAATTGCAGCGGGCGGCGGCCCTAGAGGGCCAGGCCGCCGTCGACAAGGTGCGGCTGGCCGGTGATGTAGCTCGATTCATCCGAGGCCAGGAAAACCGCGAGCGCGGCCACTTCCTCGGCGGTGCCGAGCCGCGCCATCGGCTGACGCGCGATGAAGTTGTCGCGCACCTGCTTGATGGGTTTGCCCGTCGTTTGGGACACCGCCTTCACGCGTTCCTCAAACGACGGCGAGACAATGGTGCCCGGGCAAATGGCATTGCAGCGAATGCCTTTGGTGATGAAATCGGCGGCCACGGCTTTGGTGAGGCCGATCACGGCGGCCTTGGTTGCACCATAGGCATAGCGGTTTGGCAGGCCTTTGATGGAGGAAACACCAGACGACATATTGACGATCGAGCCGCCGCCATTCTTCAGCATGGCAGGCAGAAATGCCCTGATCGTCCGGTGCATCGATTTGACATTGAGGTCGAACGAAAAATCCCAGTCTTTCTCCGAGCATTCGAGCACCGTGCCCTGGTGAACGTAGCCCGCAACATTGACGAGCACATTCAATGCGCCGAAATCCTTCGCGACGGATTTGGCAAAAGCATCGACCGCTTTCGTTGAGAGCACGTCGAGTTTGGCGCTCTTCGCGGCTTTCAGCCCCTTGAGCTTTTCAGCCGCAGCATCGGTGGCGATGACCCTGGCGCCCTCGGCGATAAATGCCTCGGCAATGGCCCGGCCGATGCCCTGGCCAGCCGCTGTCACGAG
>DASSIJ010000341.1:0-2443 GCA_035692045.1 Pseudolabrys sp.
CGTCGATGACCGTTACGGCTGAATCCGACACGGTGTCAAAGATGCGCATTTGGTCGGCGACCGCCGTGACATCGGCGATTTCACTTACATCAGGATGAAAAGCGCTGTAGCGTGCCTTTGTGGGTGCTTCGGTATCGAATACCCGCGTCGGCACTTCATGCTTCCTCAAATAGTCTAGCAACGTGCGGGCGACCGTCGTCTTGCCAACGCCCCCCTTATCCGCACCGATGACGATTACCGTCGGCTTTCCCATAACTGCTTCCCGTCACGAGGGTATGAGCGATCAAACCGTGAGGAACTGGACTATGCACTGCACCCAGCTACCCTGACTATCCGGTTGCATGCCTAAGCGATAACTACGTCCCGCCTCCTGCGCTCGCGCCGGGAGGGCCAAACCGCCGCAGTACTGATAACGTTTATGAAGTCGCGCCTCTGCATGACCCTGCCCTACGCTAAAGCGGACCCTAGTTTGACTGAGTCAGAAAGTCGCGGCGAACTGTCTTACGAATCAGTTATTTGGCGAGATTCCAGCCATCAGCATGAGGGGGCTGAGATATGGTTCTTGTCAACGCCGTTGGCAGTGAAGCTCGGTTTGCGGCCTATGTGGAGAGTCTTGCAAGTGTGATTGGCCATAAGGATCGGATCGGTCCGCTGCGTGATTATTGCACGGGGCTGATGCTGCCGTGTGAGCGCAAGAGCGTGGAGCCGATGGCAGCAGTGACGGCGCCTTCGCGGACGGCGGCGCAGCACCAATCGCTGCTGCATTTTGTGGGCGAGGGCGGCTGGTCGGACGAGCGGGTGCTGGCCAAGGTGCACGAGACGGTTCTGCCGGCGATTGAGCGTGCGGGACCGGTCGAGGCGTGGATCATCGACGACACCGGCTTTCCCAAGCAGGGACGGCACTCGGTCGGGGTGGCGCGGCAATATTGCGGGCAGCTTGGCAAACAGGACAATTGCCAAGTGGCGGTGTCTCTGTCGCTCGCCAACCGCCATGCCAGCCTGCCGGTGGCGTGGCGGCTTTATCTGCCGCAGGAATGGGCGGCCGATCCTGCGCGCCGGCGCAAGGCGCATGTGCCCGCGGACATCACATTCAAAACCAAGGCGGAGATTGCGCTTGACCAACTGCGCTGGGCCTGCGCGGCCGGTTTGCCGCGCGGGGTGGTGCTGCTCGACGCCGGTTATGGCAACAACAGCGACTTGCGCGCCGAGATCACGGCACTCGACTTGACCTATGTGGCCGGGATTCTGTCGACGACCACGGTATGGCCGCCCGGCACGGCGCCGCTGCCGCCGAAGCGGTGGTCTGGCCATGGCCGCCCACCGACGCGCCTACGCCGCGATCGCAAGCATCAACCGATCGCGGTCAAGGAGCTTGCACTTGGACTCTCCAGGCGCGCGTGGCGCAGGATCGAATGGCGCGAAGGCTCGGCTGAACCGCTCAGCTCGCGCTTTGCGCGGGTCCGCATTCGTGTCGCCCATGGTGACAATCAACGCGGTGATCCGCGGCCGCAGGAATGGCTGCTGATCGAATGGCCGAAGGACGAGGCCGAACCGACCAAATATTGGCTCGCGACGCTGCCCGCCGATACCGCATTCGATCGCATGGTCGATCTCGCCAAACTGCGCTGGCGCATTGAGCGCGATTATCAGGAGCTCAAGCAGGAGCTTGGGTTGGGGCACTTCGAGGGACGCGGATGGCGCGGCTTCCACCATCACGCCACGCTGTGCATCGCCGCCTACGGCTTCCTGATTTCCGAGCGGGAGACGATTCCCCCCTCACGACCTCGTTCCACCAGGCTCCTCCCGGCGGTTGGCCTATCCGAAGGTTATCGACCCCGCAGTTCCCCCGCTGCGGCCCGAGCGCCACATCCCGAACTCAATCGCGACGATGCGCCGCCGCTTGATTGCCGCACTGGTCAGAACGCTCCCGCGATGTCCATGCTGTTCAGCGCCGATGACAAGGCATCCGCGGCGGAAAAATTTCTGATGCAGTAAGACTAGAACTCAAAGTGCTATTGCAGGGACCCGAAACGATCGAGGAAGAAGAAAGGGCGCTAGATCTTGCTAGGAAGCAGATCAAGGAACGAGATGAGTTCGAGGCATTCGAACAAGCTGCAATCGATTCTTATCCACCTGGATCGCTACGAGCGACGAGCGTGGTCACGGCAGAAACGTGCAATCCGCGCCTTCATGAAACTAAAGCGCAGGATCAAAACTTTAGGCTCTGTAGTCTGCATTGGTCGGACCACGCTTGTCAGCTCGAAGTACTCGAGAAGAGGAGCCATCACCGCGTAAGCCAGCGCGGGGCGCCGCTCAGCCCAACTAAATGTGCGAAAATATGGACACTACCTCCTTGACCGCTATGAGCGGCGCGCGCTTTCGCGACGCAAGTCTGCAACTAGAGCGCTCGATGTAGAGCGCCGCCAAGCCTTTGGTTAGGACT
>DASSIJ010000342.1:0-24067 GCA_035692045.1 Pseudolabrys sp.
TGTAAAGCGCGAGATAGGCCGGGAGCCCCGCCACCGCCACCGGTAGCAGCCATCCGAACGTCTTCGCGTCAACCAGGAAGGCGTAGCCGATCCAGTAAAGACCGGTGAGAAAATAACCAAAGCCAAAACACCAGCCCGCCATCGCCGCGGTCATCGGGGCGCCCCAACGGCCGGATGCAGAGCCGTCGACAAGCCAGATCAACACAGGAAATGTCACGAACAGGATCGGCCAGGCATTGATCGGCGCCATCGCCAGCGTCGATGCCGCACCGGCGGCAAACGCAATCATTGCGCGCTGCCAACCGAAGGTCAGGATGACGAAATGGGCGAGGCGGGTGATCACGATTGAGGCGTGCCCGCAGGAGGGCCGGCGTCTTTCGGTGGCGTAACGTCACCACCCGATGGCGGCGCTGGCGCACCGGCCAGTGCGTCGGCAGCGCCTGGCCGGCGTGGTTCACGTTGCCGGTCGCGCCGCTCTTTCAGGCGGGTGATTCGTATCCGCTTGACGCGGCGCGGATCGGCATCGAGCACTTCAAATTCGAACAGCCCGGGTCCCGGGACGATTTCTCCGCGAATCGGCAAGCGGCCTGCGCGCGTCACCAGATAGCCGCCGATGGTGTCGACCTCCTCGGCCGCATCGCCTACATCGAAGTCATTGCCGACCGTACCGACCACATCCTCGATATTGGCGCGCGCGTCGGCGACAAAGGAGCCGTCGGGTTGCTGTGTCACCGCGGGGGTTTCATCGTCATCGTGCTCGTCGGCAATTTCGCCGACGATTTGCTCGACGATATCCTCGATGGATGCGAGCCCATCGGTGCCGCCGTATTCGTCGACGACCAGCGAGAGATGAATCCGCGTAGCCTGCATGCGGGCGAGCAGATCGATCACGCGCATCGATGGCGGCACGAACAGGATCTCGCGCACGATCCTGGTGGCCGATAACGGCATACCGAGATTGACGGCTTTGAGGTCGAGGCCGGCAGGGAGCGGTTTCTTGCGTTTGGCATTCTTTTCCGGATCGACTGCCGCGCGCGCCGTCATGAATCCGATCAGATCGCGGATATGGACCATGCCCACGGGGTCGTCGAGCGTGTCATTGTAGACCACGAGCCGCGAGTGAGCGGCTCCTTCGAAGACGCGCACGAGATCGCCGAGCTTGATGTCCTGCTGCACGGCGACGATATCCGCACGCGGCACCATGACATCGCCGACGCGGCGTTCGCGCAGGCCAAGAATATTCTTGAGCATCCGGCTTTCTTCCGGCGAGAAGCCGGATTCACCGGGACTCATGACATCAAGTATGTCCTTGAGGTCTGCGCGCGCAGAGCCGGACTTCCAGCCGAACAACGTGCGCAGTGCACGCACGAACCAGTTCTCTTCCTGGGCCGGAGGGACCGGCACCGGCAGATTGCGCGGCTCGAATGGAGTCCCGGACGAACTGGATGAATCGCTGTCAGGCATGGCGGTCAGGCGTCGCCAAAATCACGCGAGAGGTAGGGGTCGGGCAAGTTCAGGCACGTCATGATCCTGCTTTCGAGCCCTTCCATCTCTTCGGCTTGAACATCGGTCTGATGATCGTATCCGATGAGATGAAGAAAACCATGCACCGTGAGATGGGCAAGGTGGTGAAGGAAAATGCGGTTTTCATCGGCGCACTCGCGTACAAGCGTTTCATAGGCGATGACGATGTCGCCGAGTAAGCGCACGTCACCGGCCGCCTGGCCGGACGCGGGAAACGACAGCACGTTGGTCGCCTTGTCGATACCTCGCCAGTCGCGATTAAGGATGCGAATCGCCGAATCGTTCGTGAGCAAGATACTCACTTCACCGCCGGCTGTTGAGAGTGCAGAGGTGGCCGCGCCGATGGCCTCGCGTACGGTCTGCGCGGCGAGGGGCTGCGCATCCCAAAGCGGCGACTGCGTCTGAACGTCGATTTGCAGCGGGGATGTACGCTGCTGCGACACGGGTCTCATCCCCTGTCCTCGCGAGCGGGCGTGCCGCGGTCGTAGGCTTCAACGATTCGCGCCACCAGTTCATGGCGGATGACGTCTTCATGCGTAAAGGCGACATGACCAACGCCTTCGATTCGTGCGAGCAACTTGACCGCTTCCGCCAATCCTGAGGTCTGGCCATGCGGCAGGTCGACCTGGCTCGGATCGCCCGTGACGATCATGCGGCTGTTCTCGCCCAGCCGGGTGAGAAACATCTTCATCTGCATTGATGTTGTATTCTGCGCTTCGTCGAGAATGACGGCGGCGTTCGACAGTGTTCGACCGCGCATGAAGGCAAGCGGCGCAATTTCGATTTCGCCGGCCTGCAAGGCGCGCTCGACGATGCGGGCGTCCATCAAGTCATAGAGCGCGTCGTAAATCGGGCGCAGATAGGGATCGACCTTCTCGCGCATATCGCCGGGAAGGAAACCCAATCGCTCGCCGGCCTCAACGGCCGGTCGTGACAGGATGATGCGATCGACTTCCTTTCGCTCGAGCATCTGGACGGCCTGCGCGACCGCAAGCCAGGTCTTGCCGGTGCCCGCGGGGCCGGTTCCGAACACCAGCGCATGACGCTTGAGCGCGCGAATATAAGCGTCTTGTGCGGCGGTACGCGCACGCACCGGGCGCTTGCGCAGGTTGATTTCCTCAAAAGTGGGACGCGGAGCCGCCGGGTCATAGTCAAACAACGACCCTTGTGCGATCGCCTGACGAATGGCGCCCTCGACGTCGCCCTGACTCAAATCATGCCCGCGCTTGAGCTGCTCGTAGAGGCCCTCCAGCACGCGGCGCGCTTGCTCGCAGGCGCTTCGCGAGCCTTCGATGGTGACATGATTGCCACGCTGTTCCGCCACCACGCCGAGGCGCCGTTCAATCAGCGCGAGATTTTGTCCGTATTGTCCAAACAGGACCGAAGCGAGTTTGTTGTCCTCGAACGCGAGCACGGTCTGGGTGGTGGCCGTCTCCTCGGAGGCGGCGGCGGACGGAATCACGGAATCAGGTGTGCGCAAAGGCGTTTCAAGCTCCTGCTGTGGCAAGCGCGGGGGCGTTCATTTCATCGGCAAGCGTGCCAAAAAGGCTGTTGCTGCCGATTTCGGTGACGGTCACGCGCTTGACCGAGCCGATCAGGCTCGCGGGCGCCATGACATGGACTGCCTGCAAATATGGGGAGCGGCCAACGATCTGCCCAGGCAGTTTGCCGGGCTTTTCCAGCAGCACATCGATGGTGCGGCCAGCGAAGCCCGCATTAAAACCGCGCTGGTGGCGTGTGATGGCGGCCTGCAGCCGCTGCAGGCGGTCGGACTTCTCGTCCGGCGGCACCTGGTCGTCCATTTCGGCCGCCGGCGTTCCAGGTCGTGCCGAATACACGAACGAATATGCACCGGCAAAACCGACTTCATCGACGAGTGTAAGGGTCTGCCGGAAATCTGCGTCGGTCTCGCCCGGAAAGCCCACGATGAAATCGGAGGTGAAGGCGAGATCGGCGCGCCTGGCGCGCAGTCGTGCAATGACGTCAAGATAATCCCGGCGTGTATGTTTCCGGCTCATCGCCGCCAGAATGCGATCGGATCCGGATTGTACCGGCAAATGCACACAAGGCATGAGCTCCGGCAGTTCGCCGTGTGCCGCGACGAGATCTCCGTCCATGTCGCGCGGGTGGCTCGTGGTGTAGCGCAAGCGCAGCACACCGGGTACGTCCGCAAGGCGCCGCAGCAAGTGTCCGAGTGTCGACGGCCGGCCATCGGCTCCGAGTCCGTGATAGGCATTCACATTCTGGCCGATCAGCGTGACTTCGCGCACGCCCGCTTCGGTCAGCCGGGCGACCTCTGCGACGATCTTTTCAACCGGGCGCGAGACTTCAGCACCACGCGTATAGGGCACGACGCAGAACGTGCAGAACTTGTCGCATCCTTCCTGCACCGTGACGAAAGCGGAAATGCCGCGTTTGGCAATCGCGTCTCGCCTGGGCGCGGCCAGAACGTCGAACTTGTCCTCGACAGGAAATTCCGTGTCGACGATTTTTGCGCCGCCTTGCACGCGCGCGATCATATCCGGCAGGCGATGATAGTTTTGCGAGCCGACAACCAGATCGACCGCGCCTGCCCGGCGTATGATTTCCTTGCCTTCCGCCTGTGCGACGCAACCGGCCACCGCGATTATCATGTGACGGCCGTCGCGAGCGGCGGCCTCCTTCATTTCGCGGATGCGTCCGATTTCCGAATAGACCTTCTCCGCGGCCTTTTCGCGGATGTGACAGGTGTTGAGGATGACGAGATCGGCATCCTCTGGGCCTGTAGTCTCAACGAAGCCGGCAGGTGCCAGGGTGTCTGCCATACGATGTGAATCGTAGACATTCATTTGGCAGCCAAAGGATTTGACGTGGACTTTGCGGGGTCTGCTCATGCCGTTTCGGTGCGAAGCGGGTCCAATCTAGCTGTCATCGCGCGATTTGTCCCGCCAGACCATATATTTGATTTTACAACGATTTTAAGACTTTCCGGCCAGGCGCCAAAAATAAATTTGCGGCTAGTTGGCGCGCTCCACAGGCATCGGCCGCCCGCGCAGGGCGGCCGACAACAGCCGGCGCACGGTGTCTTCCAGCCGTTTGGTCATCGCCTTGCGGTCGGTGTCACGGTCAGCAGGCATGGGCTCTCCGTAGGCGACCAGAGCATCGACAGCACCCTGTTCGATGAAGGCCCTGATGTGCGGCATGAAATCGAGATCACCATACCAGGCAACCAGCGGGCGGTGCTGACGCCCCATCGGAATGCCTTGCTGGCCGGTGTAGCCGATCGACATCGGCTGAATCAGGATGTTGTCACCACCGTTGCCGGTGGTTCCCTCCACTGCGCCGAGCAAAGCGGTTCGGAACGGCAGCACGCGATTGCCGTCGCTCGATGTCCCTTCCGCGAACAACACCACCGAGACGCCCCTTTCGATGCGCTTGACGATCTCGGCCACGGCGTATCCCGTCTGGTGACGGCGCGTACGATCGACGAACACGGTCCGCTGCAGCTCTGCCGTAATTCCGACCAGCGGCCAGTCGCGAACTTCGCGCTTGGCGACAAAGGCGACTGGCGCGATCGAGCCGATCACGAGGATGTCGACCCACGAGACATGGTTGGACACGAAGAGCACAGCGCGGTTGCGCACCGGCACGCCGCTGACACGCACACGAATGCGCAGAAGCGAGCAAAGCAGGCGATAGTAGCGCGTCGCGATAAAACCCCACCCGGGCAATCCGAGCTTTCCAAGCAGCCACTGAATCGAGATCAATAGCGGCGTCATCGTGAAAAAGAATGCCCCAATGAAAAGCGCGCGCGCCATTGGCGTCTAGTCCATTGGGCTCATGCGCTAGCGCTTCTTGTCGTCGTGGAGCGGTACCGCATACAGCTCAAGCCGGTGATCGACGAGTTTGAAGCCTAGCTTGCGTGCGACCTCGGCCTGCAGGCGTTCGATTTCCTCTGACTGAAATTCGATCACTTCGCCATTGCGCAGGTTTATCAGATGGTCGTGGTGCGCTTCGGGGCTCGTCTCGTACCGCGCGCGGCCGTCGCGGAAATCGTGCCGTTCGATGATCCCGGCATCCTCGAAGAGCCGCATGGTGCGATACACGGTCGAAATCGAGATGCGGTCGTCAACCTTGGCGCACCGGCGGTAAAGTTCTTCGACGTCGGGATGGTCGTCGGATTCCGCCAATACGCGCGCGATCACGCGACGCTGTTCGGTCATGCGCATGCCTTTCGCAGCGCAGAGTGCTTCGATGTTCTTCTTTTCGGCGATGTGCTTACCGGCCTGCGTCACCTTGCATCTCTACCGTCTGTTCGGCCAGCGTCCGCGGCCTTCCTATCATATTTGGCGGTGTCCGCCATGTATCTATTGGGCGGTCATCAAAGGTCGCGCCGCAGCACCAGCGCGGCCGCCCCGCCATCATGCCCGGGATAGTAATTGTTGCGGCGCGACACTTCACGGAAACCCGCACGGTTGTAAAGGCGCAGCGCCGGATCATTGTGTTCATCAACTTCCAGAAATACGGCCCGCGCGCCGAGCCCCGCCAGGCGGCGCAGATTAAGGTTAAGCAGCCGGCGCGCGAGGCCCCGCCCGCGTTGCCGGCGCGCAACCGCAACAGAAAGGATTTCCGCCTCGTCCTCGACCAACCGCGACATGATGAAGCCCGCGAGCTTGGCGCCCGCCAACGCGCGGTGCGTGATGACGTGACGGTCGAGCAAAAGGCCTTCGATCTCCTGTTCGCTCCAGCCGCGCTGGAATGATGCACCATGCAACGCGGCGATCGCAGCCGCGTCGCGCGTGCTCGCCTCCGACATCGCCGGTTCGGCGCGCGCGAAAAGGCTGCTCACGAAGCCGATCATCGCCGGGCCAACTGTACAGAGTCTTGGGGGTGGGCATCAGGCGCGCGCAGGTACAGCGGCTTCGGTGGCGTGCCGGTATCGGTCGCTGCGGCGCCGAGCCGTGCCACCCACTCGATCTGCGGCGCAGCGCGCTGCTCGACGGCACTCGGCGCGCGCTCGCCGGAGGGCCACAATGCCGCCAGCCTGCTTGCCGCCGTGCCGGTGATGCGCGGCGCGCCCGATGTCGAGACACGCAATGCCTCCCGCAATGGCGCCACGCGGGGCGCAACGACGGTGCGGCCACCCGGACCAAAGACCTGGAGGTAGACGTGATCGTGGCGTGCGTCGATTGCCACGACCACCGGCAGCGTATCGTCGGCGGCGATGAACGGTGCGGCGAAGGCTGCCAGCGTCGTGAGGCCGATCGCCGGCTTGCCGGTGGCGAGCGCGATGCCGCGGGCCGCCGCGATACCCACACGCAAGCCGGTGAAACTTCCGGGTCCGGTCGTTACCGCGATGCGGTCGAGCGCCGTGAAGTCGATCTGCGCCCGCTCGAGCACGCGCGCCACCAGCGGCATCAGCGCCTCGGCGTGACCGCGTTGCATCGGCACAGATTCATGCACACGTTGATCGGCCCGGCTGGTGTCAAGCACAGCAACCGAGCAAGCTTCGAGCGCGGTGTCGATGGCAAGGACTCGCATACAGTAATTCTAGCATCATTTATGGCCGGTCCTGTGCCGGCCATCCACGTCTTTGCTGCAAAGGCTCAAAGACGCGGATGCCCGGGACAGGCCCGGGCATCACGAGTTTGAGGCGGCTTTTCCGGTTACATCGGGCGCACTTCGACCACGTCGGGCACGAAATGGCGCAGCAGGTTTTGAATGCCGTGCTTGAGCGTCGCGGTCGAGGACGGGCAGCCCGAGCAGGCGCCCTTCATGTTCAGATAGACGATGCCTTCCTTGTAACCGCGGAAGGTGATGTCACCACCATCGCCTGCCACGGCGGGACGCACGCGTGTCTCGATCAGGTCCTTGATGGTTGCGACCGTTTCCGCGTCCTTGGCATCAAAGAATTCGTCAGCGGCTGCTGCCGGCTGCACGTCGTCCGCCAGCAGCGGCGCACCCGACATATAGTGCTCCATGATGACGCCGAGGATCGCCGGCTTCATCTGTTGCCAATCGCCATCGGTCTTGGTCACTGAAATGAAATCCGAGCCGAAGAAGACCCCGCCGACATTCGCAACGTCAAACAAACGCAGCGCCAGGGGCGATTGCGCCGCAGCGTCCTTCGACTGTATGTCGAGCGTGCCGCCCTCGAGCACGGGGCGCCCGGGCAAAAATTTCAGCGTTGCGGGGTTAGGCGTGGCTTCGGTCTGAATGAACATCGACGTCGCTCCTTGCTCATACGGGTTCAAGGCCCGCAGGCTGCAGACTTATAGCTCATAAATGGCGATTGTGCCTGCTCGGGTCAACCGTCTCTTTCCGGTCGTTCCGGGGGCGAGCAGAGCCGGCGTTAACGCCAATCCGGACCACCGGGCACTAGGAACTCGCGTCGATGTCCTCGTCGCTCAGATGGCCAGGCACGAGCGCCACCGGGATCGGGAAAGTGCCGGCAGTCTTGGCAAGGTTGGAGACCAACGGGCCTGGCCCTTCCTTCCCGGTGCCGGCCGCAAGCACAAGGATGCCGATGTCGGCGTCTTCGTCGATCAGCTTGACGATCTCTTCGGCCGTATCGCCTTCGCGAATGACGCGGTCTGGCGTGATGCGCGCAATTTTTTTTGCCCGTGCAGCGAACTTGTCGAGCGTGGCGTTTGCTGCTTCCTGCTGCTCTGCCTTCATGATGTCGGCGACGCCGAGCCATTGCTGATTGCGGTCGCCAGGTTCGATAACTCGCAGCATCACGATCTGCGATTTGGTTCGGCCGGCGCGCTTGGCCGCCCAATAGACCGCCCGGTCGCATTCCTCGGTGTCGTCAATGACGACGAGATATTTGCGCTTGTGGCCGGCCTCGTAGCTGCTGCGCTTGCTGCTCATGGGCGGGACGCTCCCGTCAGATCATATGCGCGTAGTGGGTGCACAAGCGTGCAATGGTGGCACGGCGGCCGCCGCGCCGACAAGGCGGGTGTTCCGCGCTGCAACTAGCGATGCACGAAACCGACGATACCCTTGACCGCCTTCATGGTTTCGGCGGCGATCGCCTGCGCGCGCTGCGAACCGTCTACCAATACGGAGTCGATATAGACCGGGTCCTCCACCAGCTTTTTCATCTCGGCGCCGATCGGCCCGAGTTTGGCGACAGCGAGATCGACCAGCGCAGTCTTGAAGGTAGAAAATTGCCCACCGCCAAACTGCCCGAGCACCTCGGCTTTCGTCACCCCTTGCAACGCGGCATAGATGCCGACCAGGTTGTCGGCTTCGGGGCGCGGCGCCAGGCTCTTTTCTTCGCCGGGCAGCGGCTCGGGATCGGTCTTTGCCTTGCGGATCTTCTGCGCAATGGCATCTGCGTCATCAGTCAGATTAATTCGCGAATAGTCGGACGCCTCGGACTTCGACATCTTCTTCGAACCGTCGCGCAGTGACATGACCCGGGTCGCAGGTCCCTGAATCAACGGCTCCGGCTGCGGGAAGAACGCATCGCCGTAACCATGGGCGTGGATCGACGCGGCGAAGTCGTTGTTGAATTTCTGGGCAATGTCCCGCGACAATTCGAGGTGCTGCTTCTGGTCTTCACCCACCGGCACGTGGGTTGCACGGTAGACCAGAATGTCCGCGGCCATCAGGTTCGGGTAGACATAAAGCCCCACCGAAGCATTTTCACGATCCTTGCCCGCCTTCTCCTTGAATTGCGTCATGCGGTTAAGCCAGCCGACGCGCGCGACGCAATTGAACACCCAGGCAAGTTCGGCATGCTCGGCGACCTGGCTCTGGTTAAAGATAATGTTTTTCTTCGGATCGATTCCGCAGGCAAGAAACGCAGCAGTCACCTCGCGCGTGGCGCGCGGCAATTCGCTCGGATCCTGCCACACCGTGATGGCGTGCAGATCCACCACGCAATAGATGCAGTCATATCGATCCTGCAGAGCCACGAACTTGGTGATCGCGCCGAGATAGTTGCCGAGGTGCAGGTTGCCAGTCGGCTGCACGCCGGAAAATACGCGCTCCTTGAACGCCATTGCCCGCCCTCTTTGATTGTGCGCGGAGCCATGCCACGGCGGAGGCGCGTGGCGCAAGGCCCTTAACCTCCGAGGCCCTTAAGCTCTTTGGCGGACCGCTGCGGCCAGCTCTTTGAGCTTCATCACGCCGAGCAATTGCAGCGTGGCGAGATAAACCCCGATGCCGACCATCACCAGGGCGGCAAGGACGACGAGCCGGCCAAACGATGACACGGGCTCGGCCGAACCGAGGGCATGAGTCACAGAGGCGACTACGCCGGCCATGACGATGGTCGCCAATGCGATGCGTGGCAGGCGGCGTCGTGCGTCGGCATCGAGGCGCAGCCAGCCGCGCCGGCCCAGAATGAAATTGAGCACAAGTGCCCCGACCCAGCCGGATATCCCTATGGCGGCTGCCACGCCGACGTGGCCAAAGCGCGGGAACAGCAACATGCCTCCGACCATGGCCGTCGCCAGGCCGATGAGCGCAGCAAACATCGGGGTGCGAGTGTCCTCATGCGCGAAGGAGACCGCACCGAAGACCTTCTCCAGCACGTGCCCTGGCAGCCCAATGCAGATCGCCGACAAAGCCCCGGCAACCGCCAGCGTGTCCTGCGGGCCGAATTCGCCGTGCTCGAACAGGCCGCTGGCGATCTGCTCCGCCAGGAGCGCGAAACCGGCAGCAGCGGGCAACGCCAGAGCGGCGGCGATCTCATAGGCGCGGGATTGCGCCGCAGCGAGTGCAGCTTTGTCGCCGGCGTGGACGCTCGCCGTTATGCGCGGCACGATCACCACCGCAATCGCCACAGCGGAAACGCCGAGCGGCAATTCGTACAGTCGGTTGGCATAGTACAGCCACGACACGGCCGCAGGTGAAGCAGATGCGATGGCGGTGGCTGCGATCAGCTTCAATTGCGGGATCCCGGTGGCGACCAGGCCCGGCAAGGCACGTCTGAAAAAAGCGTTCGTCTGATCGCGAGCGCGGACAGGCGCGCGCTGCCAGCGTTTGCCGGCCGACAACCAGACTCCTGCCATCAGGATGAGTTGAATTAAACCCGCAATACTGGCGGCGAATGCGAGCCACGCCGTGGCGTAGAATTGCTCAATTTCATGATTTGGCAAGATCACGAGAGCCAACACGATCACCATCACGAGGTTGAAAATGATCGTGCTGATGGCGACTGCACCCACGCGTCCTTCGGCGCTGAGCGCGGCAGCAATCGCTGCCACCAATCCCACCAGAACGATGTAGGGCGCGACCATGAACAGCAGGAACGCGGCCAGCGACCGGCGCTCACGATCGAAACCCGGCGCGATGACCGTGATGACTGCTGGCGCAAAGAAAACAATGAGCAGGGCGATGATGCCGCCGATACAGAACATCACCAGCAGGACGCGCCAGGTGAAGCGGTCGGCGCTGGCCGACCCGCTGTCGCCGCTGCGCAGCTTGAGCCAGATCGGCACAAAGGCGGCATTGAGCGCGCCTTCCGCCAGCAGACGGCGAAAGAAATTCACCACCTGCATCACAGCGAAGAAGGCTTCTGAATAAAGGCCGGCGCCCAGCAACGCCGCGATCCAGGCGTCGCGCAGATAGGCCAGCAGCCGCGATATCAACGTGCCGCCGCCAGTGGTTGTGATATCGCGCGCCAACGACACAGGTGATTCCTTTCGCAGCACTCTAGGCCTGTGGGCACATGCCCGTCACGCCTGCGATGGGGTCATGCTTGCCGGGACGCGTTCGCCCGATATAGTGCGCGCGCTGTTCACGAGGATTACGCATGACCGCACCCCGCTACGATGTACTTGGTATCGGTAACGCTATCGTTGACGTCATCGCCCGCGCTGAGGACGATTTCCTGGTCGCGCAGGGCATGCACAAGGGTACGATGGCTCTGATCGATGAGGCGCGCGCCCAGACGATCTACGCCGCGATGGGTCCGGCAGTGGAAAGTTCGGGTGGGTCGGCGGCAAACACCATCGTCGGTGTCGCGAGCTTCGGCGCGAAGGCGGCCTTTGTCGGCAAGGTCAAGAACGATGATCTCGGCCGCACCTTCACTCACGATATCCGCGCCGCCAATGTCGCCTTCGACACCAGTCCGGCAAGTGGCGGCCCGTCGACAGCGCGCTGCTACATCATGGTGACGCCTGACGGCGAGCGGACCATGAACACGTACCTGGGGGCCGCGCAGGACCTGAAGCCGGACGACATCGATGAGGCGCAGGTCGCGAATGCTGCGGTCACCTACCTCGAAGGCTATTTGTGGGACCCGCCAAAGGCGAAAGAAGCATTCATCAAGGCGGCGGAGATCGCCCACAAGGCCGGGCGCCGGGTCGCGCTGACGTTGTCCGATGCGTTCTGTGTCGACCGCTATCGCGGGGAATTTCTTGATCTGATCCGCAAGGGCACTGTCGATATCGTATTTGCCAACGAGCGCGAGCTGCTCAGTTTGTATGAGAGCGCGGACTTCGACAGCGCAGTGAAGGCGCTGCGCGCCGAGGCGAAGCTTGCGGTGGTGACGCGCAGCGAAAAAGGCTGCGTGGTGGTTTCTCGCGAGGCCGTCGAGGCGGTGGCAGCAGAGCCGGTCGAACAGGTCGCGGATGTGACCGGCGCCGGCGATCTGTTTGCCGCGGGCTTTCTCGTCGGCCTGTCACGGGGAAAGGACCATCGCACCTCCGCCCGTCTGGGCGCACTTGCGGCGGCGGAAGTCATTCAGCACATCGGGGCGCGCCCTGCGACGTCTCTGAAAGCGCGCGCGGCCGAAAACGGCCTGGCGGTGTAGGGCCGTCTTCGGGAATTGCCTGAAAGAAATGATGCGATGAGATGCCAGTGTGGTCGCGGCAACTCACGCTGACTGTCGGCATCCCGTGCGACACGATCCGGGTATGCATGCAAGCGACCGATAGTCGATAGATACCGCCCGCCCCGTCCGCCGACGATTGGTAACCAATTGGTAACCGAACGTGGTTACCGATTGGTGAATATCAATCAAGGACGCATAGCCATGGCCAAGCGTAGGGAGATTGAAGCCGCCGGTGACGAAGGGGTGCCGGATCCCGGCAATGCGCGACCCAATGTTGAATTGCCGTTCTTCGCGTCGCCATCGATCTCGCCGGCAGGAACAGAGGCCGTGGGGGAAACGCCTGCCGAGCCTTCCGAAGCCGGCAGCGCCAATGAAATGTCCGCGGTTGCCGGACGTGTGGCCGAGGAGGCGCCTGCTGCGACTCCGGACATTCAAGCGCCAAAACGTCCGTCCTTTATCTTACGCCCGCGCCACAAGCGTCATGCTCTGCTCGCTGCTTCCGTGGTGCTCGCGGCCGCGCTCGGGGCGGTCGTCGGGGCTGCGGCAACCGGTGCCTTCTCAAAGCCGGCGATCGTCGACGCCACTGCCGAAGAAAACAAGGCGACACAGCAGACCGTCGCTCGCCTCGCTCAGGAAATCACCAGCCTGAAGGCGAGTCTCGAGGCCGCCAGCAAATCGGCGAACAGCCAGATCGCCAAGATCGGTGAACGACTCAACCGCGAGGGCGCGGGTGTCACCAACTCAATCACACCGCCGCAAACGGTCGCGGCGGCGTCACAGGCATCGGCTCCGTCACGGCTTCCTGCAGCGAGCGAATCGCGCTCCCGGCTGCCAATCGTCACGAATTGGTCGATCCGGGAAACCCGTGGCGGCTACCTGTACGTGCAGGGTAACGGTGATGTTTATCAGGTTGTCCCGGGCGCGCCGTTGCCTGGCCTCGGGCCAGTCGAAAAGATCGAGCGGCATGACGGACGCTGGCTGGTGGTGACGCCGAAAGGGATTATCATCTCAATGCGCGACCGCCGCTATTTCGAGCAATTCTGAGCAACGATCCAAAGTAAATAATGAAGAGCGGCGCCCCTTGGACGCCGCTCTTCATTATTGTGTGAGGCGGTAGCAAGCGCCGCGAAAGCATGTCAGATTCCCGCTGCTCAGATGGCGCGGGCGAAGCTATGTACAATACTTCCTTGAAAATAATTGCAGCGTTGGCGTGGACCATTGTAGCCGCGTCGCAAGTTGTTGCGCAGGGCGCGGCACCATCGGCTAAACCTGAAATGACGCAAAGTTGCCCCGGCTTGGTTGCGGTGCGGCCGCCTTTCGCTGAGCCTGCCGCGCTGCGTCTTGCCGCGCTTGAGCGCGACCAGGTGCGTATCAGCTATGTCGGCCATTCAACCTTCCTGATTGAAAGCCCGCAACTGGTGCGCATCGCCACCGACTACAATGATTATGTCCGGCCAACCGTGTTGCCCGACATTGCCACGATGAATCACGCGCACTCGACGCACTACAGTCTGTCACCCGATCCGAGCATCAAATATGTGCTGCACGGCTGGGCAGACGACGAAAAGCCTGCGCGCGTCGATCTTCAGTACAAGGACGTGCGCGTGCGCAACGTTCCGACGAATATCCGGACGTTTGAAGGGGGCACCGAACGGCACGGCAATTCAATATTCATCTTCGAAGTCGCCAGCCTGTGCATCGCCCATCTCGGCCATTTGCACCACACGCTCACACAGCAGCAACTCAATGAGATCGGCCGCGTCGATATCGTGCTGGTGCCGGTTGACGGGTCATACACGCTCGACCTCGAAGGCATGGTCGAGGTGTTGCACGCGCTCAAGGCACCGCTGATGATTCCGATGCACTATTTCAGCGCTTATACGCTCGACCGTTTTTTGCAGCGGGTTCGTCAGGAATGGGACGTGGAAGTCGCGGATATTCCATCGCTGGTTGCGTCGAAGGGCAATCTCCCGGCAAAGCCAAAAGTGCTCGTTTTGCCAGGCCATTAGCTGTCGGGCCGGCATTAACCGCACTAATAAGTGTAAATATGTGAATATTCGTCGCAGCCTGATTGCGGCCTATATTATCCCTTTATCAACAGACCCAGTTGACCTAGCGGAACGAAAGGTTAGTTGTTCGCGTTCTTGTCCGCCTTTTTGAATGATACTGAGGGATATTTCATGGTTCAGACTTGGAGTACTTGGAAACGCTTTCCCGATGCCCAGAGCGGCGAACATGTTGAAGCGCCCATTGGCCCGGGAGTTTACGAAGTTCGTCACACCATGACCGGCCGGGTCGTTGCCTTTGGCCATTCCGGCAACGTGGCAAATGCGCTCGCCGATCTGAAATTGAATGACGGCGTCGGCGCGTTCACACGGCTCTTTCGCAAGCAGCCTCTGGTGTCGCGCGTATCCGATCTGGAATATCGCACTTGCGCAGCCACCAGCCGCTCCGAAGCGAAGACCGCAGCACAACGGTTGTTGGGGTTGCGGCAGACCGCGTGGCGCCGGCGCATGGATACGGGCTGGGCTCCGCGCCAGACGCACTGAGCGTCACGCAATTTCCCTGTTTTGCGGCCGGCCATTGTGCCGGCCGCGTCGTTTTACGACATCAGCCGTGCTTCCTCTCGCTCGCGGACTTCGTATAAAGTCGCCCCAGCGTAGACGGGGGGAAGCGTGCGATGTTGAGTGCGCAACAAAATGACCTCATCACCCGAACCGGCTCAGGCACGCCGGCGGGAGATCTGATGCGGCGCTATTGGCAGCCGGCGGCGTTGATCGATGAGCTGTCAGGCAACCGTCCGGTCAAGCCGGTCCGGCTGTTCGGCGAGGATCTGGTGATCTTCAAGGACGAGCGTGGCCGTTACGGCCTGATCGGCCGCCGCTGTCCGCACCGTGGCACCGACCTCGCTTATGGCCGCCTTGAAGACGGCGGCCTCCGCTGCGCCTTTCACGGCTGGTTGTTCGACGTGCACGGCAAATGTCTCGAGACGCCGGCCGAGCCCGTCGACAGCAATCTTTGCGCCAACATCAGGCAGAAATCCTACCCGGTGGTCGAGAAAAGCGGAATCCTCTTCGCCTATCTTGGACCTGGCGAGCCGCCGGCGTTTCCGCATTTCGACTGCTTCATTGCCCCTGGCAGCCATACATTCGCATTCAAGGGTATGATCGATTGCAACTGGCTGCAATCGCTCGAGGTTGGCATCGACCCGGTTCACACATCATTCCTGCACCGTTTCTTCCACGACGAGGATCCGAGCCAGGCCTACGGAAAATTGTTTCGCGACACGTCGCGGGATTCCGACATGCCGATGTCGCGCATCATGCGCGAGTTCACGCATCCGCGCATCGAGGTCGAGCCGACCGACTTCGGCTTCCGTCTTGTGACGCTTCGGCAGATCGACGAGGCGAACACTCATGTGCGCGTCACCAATCTGATGTTTCCCAATGCTTTCGTTCTGCCGATGAGTCGTGAGATGACGATCACGCAGTGGCACGTGCCGATCGATGATGAAAAGCACTACTGGTATGCGATCTTCACAAGCTTCGGCGCACCGGTCGACAAGGATGAGATGCGGCGTCAGCGGCTCGCGCTCTATCAACTGCCCGATTACATCCCGAACAAGAACAAGAGCAATGATTACGGTTTCGATCCGCACGAGCAGGAGCACGAAACCTTTACGGGCATGGGCGCCGACATCAATGTGCACGACCAGTGGGCCTGTGAATCGATGGGCGCGATCCAGGACCGCACCAGCGAGCATCTCGGCACGTCCGATAAGGCGATCAGCGCCTATCGCAAGATGTTACGGCAGGCGATCGAGCAGGCGGGCAAAGGCGAGAAGCCGATCATGGTGCTTGAGCCGGCGCAGGCCGCCGGCATCACAGGTCCCGCGGCAATCGACGGCATCGGTCCGGCTGATGACTGGCAGGGCTATTGGCAAAAGACCGAAGTCAGCAAACGGCAGGCTGCGAGTTGGACCAATGGGCACTAGACCATAATGCCCCCACGGTCGCGTAAACCGCCCAGCTTTGTCGAGCGTCACGACCTGTGGAGTGACACGCAGACCAAAGCCGCCGCGCAGATCGAGCGCATCATCAAGAAGGAAAAACTGGAGGTCGTGCGGTTTTCGTTCGCCGACCAGCACGGCGTGCTGCGCGGCAAGACGCTGCTTGCATCGGAAGCCGCAAGTGCGATGCGCGCCGGCGTCACCATGACGACGACACTGCTCGCGAAAGACACTGCGCACCGCACCGTCTATCCGGTGTTCACGCCGGGCGGTGGATTCGCGATGGAGGAAATGCAGGGCGGCGGTGATTTCATCATGGTCGCCGATCCATCAACCTTCCGGATTCTGCCCTGGGCAAGCAAAACCGGCTGGATTTTGTGCGACATTTATTTCGGCAATGGCAAGGTGGTCCCGTTTTCCACCCGCGCGCGCTGCCGCGATGCGCTCAATTCGCTCGCAAAAGCGGGCTTTGATTTTTTCACGGGACTTGAAGTCGAATTCCATCTGTTCAGGCTGGAAAATCCGCGGCTGGCACCCGCCGATGCGACCTGGCCGCCGGAAGCGCCCGAGGTCAGCCTGCTGACGCAAGGCTATCAATATCTCACCGAGTCGCGATTCGATTTGCTGGACCCCGCGGTTGAGATCCTGCGCCGCGGCATCGAGCGACTCGGCCTGCCGTTGCGCTCGGTCGAGATCGAGCTGGGGCCCAGTCAGTGCGAATTCACCTTCCGCCCGCAGTTCGGCCTCGACACCGCCGACACCATGGTGCTGTTCCGCGCGGCCGTTAAACAGATCGCCCGCCGCCACGGGCTCCTGGCGAGTTTCATGTGCCGGCCGGCGTTTGCGAATGTCATGTCGAGCGGCTGGCACCTGCATCAGTCGCTGGTCGAATCGAAAACCGGCCGTAACGCCTTTGCGTTCGATCACCCTGACGTGCTTTCGACGGTCGGCAAATATTATCTGGGCGGGCTCCTGGCGCATGCGCGCGCGGCAGCGGCCCTCACGACGCCGACCATCAACGGTTACAAGCGCTATCGGCCCAATTCGCTCGCACCCGACCGGGCCATCTGGGCGCGCGACAATCGTGGCGTGATGATCCGCGTGCTGGGTCAACCTGGTGACCCCGCGACCCGCCTGGAAAATCGCGTCGGCGAGCCTGCGGCCAATCCCTATCTCTACCTGGCTGCGCAAATCTATTCCGGTCTCGATGGCGTTGCGCGCAGGCTCGATCCCGGCCCCTCGGCCGATACGCCTTACGAGACCGCCGCGGCGCTGTTGCCGAAAAACCTGAATGAAGCGCTGACCGCGTTGCGGTCCGATGAAGTTTTCCGTGCCGGCTTCGGCTCGGCCTTCATCGACTACTACACGCACATCAAGGCGGCCGAGCTCGAACGCTTTGCGAAAGAGGGCTGTGACCAGCCGGAGGTCACGCCTTGGGAGCAGAAAGAGTATCTGGATCTATTCTGACGGTTCGAGCCGCGGCGCGCGGTCTCGCGCTCTGCTGATGAGACAGAAACCAACCGTTCCGGCCATGCCCAGGACCGAGCAGATCAGCTTGAATTTTTCGGCTGCGCCGGGGCCGAACGATGTCACGTAATCGGCAATAATGGGATCGCTGGCGATGACTTCGCCTGCGATCCATCCCAGCAATCCCGCCCCTGCCCAGATGATAAGCGGGAAGTAATTGAGCAGAGCCATGAGGATGTTTGCGCCGGCCACAATCAAGGGGATGCTGACACCGAGCCCGAACACGAGCAGCGCCAGGCTTCCATCGGCGACTGCCGCTACGGCAATGACGTTGTCGAGGCTCATCACCACGTCGGCAATCGCGATGAGCTTCACGGCTCGCCAGAGACTGTCGGATGTGGTGTGACCGTTTTCTGATGTGTCGCCGGGCACAAGCAATTTGACCGCGATCCAGAAGAGTGCGAGTCCCCCTGCAATCTTTACGTAGGGGAGCAACATCAGCGTCGACACGATCGTCGCGAAGATCAGGCGCAGCACAAGCGCCACGCCGGTGCCGAGCACCATTCCGGTGAAACGTTGTTTCTTCGGCAAATTCCGGCAGGCAAGCGCAATGACGATTGCGTTGTCGCCCGACAGCAGCACGTTGATCCAGATAATTTGAAGGACGGATATCCAGAACTGGGGCTGCGTATTGAGGCCTATGCCGTCCAACAATTCGGTCATCTACGATCCGTGTGCAATTTGCGCGGCGGGAAGCCATGCTTCGCCCGCCATGCGGGGTCGAGCGTTTCTCTCCACGCGCTGTAAAGAAGGCTGACGAGTCCCAGCGCGCCGATAACGAGCAACGACCACTGCAGTATTTCGGAGCGCGCGGCGTCCGGCTGCAGATGATCGAGCAGCGTGAGGTAGGGGAGGGCCCAAAGCGCAACCAGGCCAGCCCAGTTGAACAGAACAGACTTGAGAGAAACTCCCGCGCCCGGCCGCCCTGTCGGCCGAAAGGCGTCATGCAACCTGTGCAGCCGGTCGCTCACCCTGGAGCGCTGCGATGGCGCATTCGCCGGGTGGACCGGGGGATTGGCTGTCAATGGAAGTCTGTTCGGCACGATCCTGTCCGCCAAACGCGTAAATCGGGTTGTCTTATGGGACATTAGAAGTGGCGGACCCGCCTACAACTCAGGATGAATCCCGGGGTTGCAGCACTTGGGTATTTTCACCTAGGGACTAATATCCGGGGTGTTGCCGCCGGGAAGGCTTAAAATCGATGACAAGCACGATTCACGCAGAGAGATTGCGAGCGATGGCCTTCCCGCGCGTTTTCGACGCTCACAAACTGATCGTCGGGCTTGTCTATCTTGCGGCTTATGCGGTGCTCGATTGGATCAGCTTCATCGAGCCTTACGCGCAACTCGGGATCACGCCCTGGAATCCCGGCACCGGCTTGAGCTTTGTCCTGCTCCTGCTGTTTGGCCTCCGGATGGTTCCATTTTTGCTCGTCAGCCCGTTGCTCGCCGATTTTTTGAATCAGCAGTTCGCCATGCCGTGGCACATCGAGATTCTCGCTTCTGCATTGGTTGGCGGCGGCTATTCGATCGCGGTGGCGTTTCTGTTGCGTCCGAAGTCGCGCTTTAATCCTACGCTCGCCTCGATGCACGATCTCGTTCTTCTGCTGGTCGTCGCAGTCGTGAGCGCGGCTTTCGTTGCCGCCGGCTACGTAAGCCTGACGATTGTCGCCGGGCTGTTGCCGGCCGCTGATTTCATGCCGGCGGCGCTGCGCTACTGGGTTGGGGATGTCATTGGCATCACCGTGATTGCCCCATTCGCGCTGTTTGCATTGACCCGTCGGCGCATACTGCCGATGACGACTGAAACGCTGCTGCAATTTATTGCGATCGGCCTGGCGTTGGCCCTGGTTTTCGGTCTGGCCGAGGAACAGCAATTTCAGCTGTTTTATGTCCTGTTTCTGCCGATCGTCTGGCTTGCCGTGCGCACCGGCTCGGAAGGCGTCAGTGTCGGCATTCTGGTCACGCAGCTTGGTCTGATTCTCGGCATTCAGCTTTTCCCGGCAGGAACATTCGACGTCACCGCTTTTCAGGCGTTGATGCTCGTCCTCGCGATGACCGGACTGGTTGCCGGTGAATTGGTTACGGAACGGCGGCGCACCGAAGCCCAATTGCGCCTGCAGCAGGATTCGCACTCACGTCTTGCCCGACTCGGCAGCATGGGCGAACTCGCCGCTGCTGTTGCCCATGAGCTCAATCAGCCCTTGATGGCGGCCGGCACCTACACCCGGCTGGTGAACGATGCGATGAGCACGGCGCCGGTCGATGTCGTGACGGTCGCTGAGACGGCGAAAAAAGCTGTGGCGCAGGTCGAGCGCGCCGCTGAAGTTGTCCGCCACCTGCGCGCTCTGGTCCGGCTCGATCGCAGCAATCGCGCGCCGTGCAGATTCGAACGTATCGTGGAAGAGACAATCGAATTATGTCAGCCGGATCTCGACCGCATGCATGTGACGGTGCGAACCGTCATAGCCGCTGACCTTCCGCGCATCATGGTCGACCTGCTGCAGATTGAGCAGGTTCTGATCAACCTTTTGCGCAATGCAATCGAGGCCATCGGTGAAAGCGAAATCCTGCGCGGAACCGTCCTGATCGATGCAAAAGTCTTCGACGCCGATTTTGTTGAAGTGCGAGTCGTTGATTCCGGACCCGGATTTCCGGCCCAGCTCGTGGAAAATGCATTTCTGCCGCTGTCGTCCCACAAGGCCGAAGGTCTCGGCATCGGATTGCCCCTGTGCCGATCGATTGTCGAGGCCCATGGCGGCAAGTTGTGGCTCGATGACGGCTCGCAGGGCGCCGCCGTTCACTTCACGCTGCCCATTGTAAAGGCAGCCCAGGCATGAGCGTTCTCACTCACATTGCCGTCATTGACGACGACGAGGCGGTGCTCGACTCGCTGCGCCTCTATTTCGCCCGTCAGGATGTTGAAACGTCCTGCTTTGCATCGGCGCAGGACTTTCTGGCGGCAACCAGGAGCGGACAGCGGTTTGACTGTATTGTTTCGGACGTCCGCATGCCGGGAATGTCCGGTCTCGATCTGGTTCAGCACCTCAAGGGTGCGGGTCTGGCTGCCCCGGTCATCCTGATCACTGGCCACGGGGACGTCGATATGGCCGTCGCTGCCATCAAGGTCGGTGCGTTCGATTTCATCGAGAAGCCGTTCGATGAGGCCCGCCTGCTTGCGAGCATTCAAAATGCATTGAACAAGATGCAGCAACCCGAAATCGACGCGGTCGAACTGGAAACGCTGCAATCTCGCTTCAATACCCTGTCAGCCCGGCAACGCCAGGTCATGGAGCTCGCCGTGGCCGGTTTGTCGAACAAGGAAATCGGATCACAGCTCAAAATCAGCCCGAAGACCGTGGAGAACCATCGAGCCTGGGTAATGGAGCGTATCGGGGCCCGCAACATCGCGGAACTGGTGCGCATTGCGATGAAAATTCAGGCAAAGCCATAAAAGTCGATTTGTGATGCCTTACGCCGTTACGCCGGACAAAATAAAACTCCACTACGAAGACGTTGGACGCGGCACGCCGATACTGTTCGTGCACGAGTTCGCCGGCGACCATCGCAGCTGGGAGCACCAGCTCCGCGAATTCGGCAAACGTTACCGCTGTATCGCCTATGCGGCCCGCGGCTACAAACCCTCCGATGTGCCGGCTGATGCGGACGCCTACAGTTACAGACATGTGATGCGCGACGCCGTTGCCGTCCTCGACCATCTGGAAATCGAACAGGCACACCTTATTGGTTTGTCGATGGGCGGTTACACCGTCTTGCAGGTCGCGCTCAATTTTCCCAGCCGCGTGCGATCGCTTGTCCTTGCCGGTACCGGCTCTGGCAGCGAACGCTGGTATACGGAAGAATTTCATAAGCGCTCACGCGACCTCGCCACGCAATTCGAACGCGACGGTTCAGCCGCAGTGGCGCAGACCTATGGCCGCGGCCCAAACCGCATCCCACATGAACTCAAGGATCCGCGCGGGTTCGCTGAATTTTCCAGGCAACTTGCCGAGCATGATGCGCAGGGCTCCGCGCATATGTCGCGCGGGTTCCAGGGCGGGCGCCCGTCACTCTACGACTTTGAAAAGGAAATCCGGTTGCTGATGACACCGGCCCTGATCGTGGTCGGTGATGAGGACGAACGGTGCATTGAGCCGGCCCTGTTTCTGAAAAATGCAATTTCCGCTTCCGGGCTGACGGTGTTTCCGAAGACCGGCCACGCGGTGAATCTCGAAGAGCCGGATCTGTTTAATCGGGCGGTGAGTGATTTCCTGTCCCGTGTCGACAGCGGGACATGGTTACCGCGGGACGCGCGGACTCGCGCTGCGGGGCGCCCGGCATAGCCATGGAACTTGACAACAGACCTGCTCATTATCGGGACAGAACGTCATGGAGCGCCGCCGATGCTGAAATGGGCCTTGATTTTCCTGATTATCGCCGTGGTCGCGGGCATTTTCGGATTTACCGATGTTGAGGCTGCGTCGGCCACCATCGCGCAATGGCTGTTCGGGATCTTTCTGGTGTTGTTCCTGGGCGCGCTCATTGTCGGCCTGACCATTGGCGCCAAACTCACATCGTGACGGCCAACCCGCGATAAACGCCGATCAGCGATAACTATGCCGGCACTTTCTCCGCAGCCAGGCTGGGCTTTCAGGATATGATCGGGGCCGATCTTCGACCAAGGGCCGTTAACCTCAACAGGATGCCGTTCATGCGTACCATTGTATTGGCAATACTGACGTTGGGCCTCGTCGCTTCGCTTGGCAGCGCTGCAAATGCCGCCGATCTTTCTCGCGATCGGTCGTACGGTAAACGCGCTCATGTTTCGCGCGCCGCGGCCGATTGGCCCCGCATACGCGTCGTCGAGCAGGTGCCGTATTGCGGTGATTGCGACAATCTCATTGGCCGGCCTTCTGGTCCCTACGTCCGGCTCCACTATATCGGCTATCTTCCCTGGACTCGCGGCTGCGCCCTCGGCGGCTGCTACGGGGCCTACAACGATTACGGATGCTACTGGCGGGAAGTGCCGGTCGCCGATGGACGTGGCGGCTGGGTTCGCAGCGTAGAGAGATTCTGCAACGGCGTCCTATTAAGCGAGCGCTGAGGCTTCGTCAGACGTCGACGCTGGCTGCCAATGCGTTGTCCTGGATGAATTGCCGCCGGGGCTCCACAAGATCGCCCATCAACTGGTCGAAGAGCACATTGGCCTCATCGACCTCCTTGATGCGCACCTGCAACAACGAACGCGCATTGGTGTCGAGCGTCGTTTCCCACAACTGCTCGGGGTTCATTTCGCCCAGGCCTTTGTAACGCTGCATCGCAACGCCCTTGCGACCGGCGCCGGTGATCGCCTCGAAAAGGCCGACCGGACCGTGGATTGGCCACGTTTCGTCCTTGCGCCGCAGCGAGCCGGGCTTCTCATAGATCTTTTGCAGCGACACCGCATATTCGTCGAGTTTGCGGGCGTCGGCCGAGCCGAGCAGCGCGGGGTCAATGATGGCCACGCTTTTCACGCCGCGCACCGTGCGGGCGAAGGTAAACCCGGCCTCTTCGGTGAACTCACCTTCCCAGCCACGCTCGGTCTCTTCCGCCAGGACATTCAGCCGCCTGGCGATAAAGGGCGCCGCTGCTTTGGCTTTTTGCGGATTGCCGAAAATATTGGAATTGAGCACGCCGAGAATGGCTGCCTGCTCGATGACCTGGCGATTGTAGCGGCCATGCAAGCCGGACAGGATATTGCGGATCGAGCGCGCTTCCTCGACCAGCTTTTGCAGATCGGGGCCGGCGCGCTCTTCGCCGCTGGCGAGCCGCAGCACCGCTTCCTCGACGCCCGTCGAAATCAGATAATCCTCGAGCGCGCGCTCATCCTTGAGATACTGCTCGGATTTGCCGCGGCTCACTTTGTAAAGCGGCGGTTGCGCGATGTAGATGTGACCACGCTTGATGAGCTCTTCCATCTGGCGGAAGAAAAACGTCAGCAGCAGCGTGCGGATATGCGATCCGTCCACGTCCGCGTCGGTCATGATGATGATCTTGTGGTAGCGCAGCTTGTCCGGATTGAATTCGTCGCGCCCGATACCCGTGCCAAGCGCCGTAATCAACGTGCCGATCTCCTGGCTGCCCAGCATCTTGTCGAAGCGCGCACGCTCCACGTTCAGGATTTTGCCACGGAGCGGCAGCACCGCCTGGAATTCGCGGTTACGGCCCTGCTTGGCGGAACCACCGGCGCTATCACCC
>DASSIJ010000343.1:0-6206 GCA_035692045.1 Pseudolabrys sp.
TTTACTGGCTAATTTTGGTAAGGACGGTCGGCCCGAGCCAATCATCGCCAAAGTAAGCCAAGAGACGCTCGCGGAGATGATCGGTACGACGCGCTCCCGCGTGAGCTTTTTTATGAACAAATTTCGAAAATTGGGCTTGATTGATTACAACGGCCACATCGAAATCCACACATCATTGCTAAATGTCGTTTTGCACGAAGAACCGCACATCAACAGGTGAGCATTTAATGAACGCTGAGATTGTCGTGCGGAAATTCCGCAAACCTATTCCGTGTCAGCGGCTCTAAAGAATTGGTCGTAGTCGCCTGCTGCTTACGTGGCGTATCTGCGGTCTTCACCGGTTTGGTTTCTGGACGCTTGTACTCAGCCGCGAAATTGACGGCTGTTGCTCTGGCATGCTCGGGCTCGGGCTTTGGTTTAAACTTGGGGATGCCGACCATTTGCGATGACGTAAGAGCCGTCTCATTCGGTTTGCTCTCATTTCCGAACCACAGCAGGTAATCCAGTGAGCACGCTGCTCACAACCAAGAAGTAAGATAAAATCGGCATTCGCATTTGCTTTTCCCAACGCGAGAGACAACGCGATAGCCTTGGGTGACGTTCCGCAGAAAGGACTTTACAATGAATGAGCTAATTAACCTTAAGGCCGCAAGCACTGTCGCCGCCCAGGGACTCGGGCACACGCCGTAACGGCGGACATCGCACAGACTTGTCGCGTCTCTCACCCAAGTAGTGGTCAATATTATACAGACGCACGTAAGGCGTGGACCTACCCTAATCGGCTGGACGCTTCGCGGCTTCCCACATCCGCGACGTCCCATCTTGTATCGAAAGCGTGTAGGCCTCGCGGTTCCAACGTCCGCGGTCCTTTCTTGTCATGTGGGCGGGGCGAAGCAATTTTCGAGGCTAGCCATGTTCAGAAAACAGTTTACGAAACTGCAAGCAGCCTGTGCATTTGCGGAAGCGATTGTGAACACCGTGCGGGAACCGCTCGTCGTGCTGGACCAAGACCTGCGGGTCGTCGCCGCGAGCCGCTCATTCTACCGCACGTTCAAGATCGATCCCAAGGATACCGAAGGCAAGCTGCTTTACGAGTTCGGCGGTGGCGTGTGGGATATTCCAAAGCTTCGGTCGCTGCTGGAAACAATCTTGCCGGCGGACGGCGCGATCGAGGCAGGCGCAATCGAGGCCTATGAAATAGAGCGTGATTTTCCCGGCATCGGACGCCGCACGATGTGCTTGAACGCCCGCAAAGTGGTCTATGAGACAGGCTCACGCGCCAATATTCTGCTCGGCATCGAGGACATCACCGAACGTCTCATCTTGGAGGCCGAAAAGGACGATCTCCTCCGACAGAAGGGCATATTGCTCGAAGAGCTTCAGCACCGTGTCGCCAATAGCCTCCAGATTATCGCCAGCATCATTATGATGAAATTGAGAGCCGTGGAATCGGAAGAAGCGCGGCGTCATCTGCGGGAAACTCATCAGCGGGTCATGTCGGTTGCAGCCGTGCAGCAGCAACTTCATGCCGCCGCGCCCGGCGCGTCCGTCGAGCTCGAGCCTTATCTTTCGAAGCTATGCGAGGCCCTGGGACAATCGATGATCGGCGATAATCGGGTCATCGCGCTGAAGGTGCGCGGCGACGAAAAAACAGCGACGTCCCGTGATGCCGAGAGCATCGGACTGATCGTCACTGAACTTGTCATCAATGCAATCAAGCATGCATTCAACGGCGCGACCAAAGATGGGCAGATTGTCGTTGCGTTCGATGTGTCCGGGACGGATTGGAAGCTTTCGGTCACCGACAACGGAACTGGCACGCCGGACGGGGTCTTTGCTCAACCAAAAACTGGGCTTGGCACCGGCATCGTCAACGCACTCGCTAAACAACTCAACGCCAAGGTTGAAACTTTAAGCGGCCCGCGCGGAACGTCCGTGTCAGTCACACACGCCACTTTCGCGGCGACAAAAGCTCGGGCTGCTTGAAAGGCGTTCTCTTGAAGAATTTGAAGTCGTTTCGCTGGCAGAAGTGACGGAGGACTTGCCTCTGCTCATATTGATATTGACCCTAGTATTCCAATTTGGATTTAGATGCGCCGCAGCGAACACAGCGCGAAGGTAACCAGACGACTTCATTGGATCGCACATATTGGCTACGCTAGCAGGGGCCTATTGTTTTTATCAATCGGTATCCTTGCTTTGCTTGCAGCGGCTGATTCTCATCGTCAGACCGTTGGCTCGACAGGTGCCTTGCGCGTCTTGGGACAGTCATTTGGAACACCATTGCTCGCGGGATTGCTGCTCGGACTGATCTTTTTTTCCGTTTGGCGCATTCTTCAAGCTTACTTGGATATGGATGGGCTAGGTGGCAAACCACTAGCCCTTGCAAAGCGAGCGGTATTTGCCATCACCGGCATTTTTTATTCACTTGCGGCACTGTGGACACTGTGGATCTTGTTTGGATTCGCGGCCGACAAAAGCGAAGATGCGCTGCTCCGACATTGGACTTATTGGGTACTGCATCTTCCATTCGGTCCGTGGTTCTTGGCCTTCATCGGAATGACGATAGTTGGAACCGGTGTGGGTGTAGGCATCAGAGCCTGGACGGCTCCTTTGGATCAAAGGCTCGTCGTCAAACAGAAGACGAAGGTCTGGCTGCGGCCGATGACGCGTTATGCCTTGGCTGCGCGAGCATTCATATTTTTGCTGATCGGAGGATCAGTGATTATTGCGGCTTTTGAGTTCGACTCCCGAGAGGCAAAAGGTCTAGGAGCCACGCTCACCGCGATACGTGAGCAATTCTACGGCGGACTTTGGCTTGGAATTGTTGCTTTCGGTTTTATTACCTATGGATGCTATGAGTTCGCCCAGTCCTTTTGGCATCGTGGCAGCTCTCGTTAGCCGCGCTTGTCCGCTTTGGGTCAAAAGCAGACATGACCGTCTCAAATGATGTCCGCTTTAGCCCCGAAAGCGGACATTCCGCGGGGCTCATCGCGAGCAGTGAACTCCACCGAATAAATATCGGACAGAAATTATCGTCGGTGGGTCAAATTTCAATTATCGAGACTGGACGATAGGATGGAAGCGGCGGGAAGAGCAGGCCACGCGGGGGGCTGAAGTGCTTGATTTCTATGGTGCTGCCGGAGTGGATTGAACACTCGACCTCCCCCTTACCAAGGGGGTGCTCTACCACTGAGCTACGGCAGCAGAAAACGCGCAACAAACTGCGAAGTGGCGCGAACGCGGCGGAAACTGCCACAAGGGCCCCCGGTGACGCAAGACAAGGGCTGGCTTGCGCGGGGCGCCGCCCGGCGGATAATTGAAGCCATGAGCCGGATGAACAAAGACAGCGAAACAAAGAAAAGCGGCAGTCGCAGCGAGCGCCTGGCCGGAGCACTGCGCGAAAATCTTCGCCGGCGCAAGGCCCAGGAACGGGCGCGCGGGGAATCGCAGGCCACCGGAACTGCGCAAAAGCCGGAACCCGCGCGCCGCGATGATCCGGTGCGTTAAGGAAGGGTCCGACTTTTGCCGCAATTGGCGGCGGAAAGTGCTAACTCTGTTGATATGGCGCTACTGGAAGGCGGCCCGCAGGCTCATAGATTATGGGCTACGCGGAATAGCCGCGAGTAAGTGGGCGGGGCGAGCATGGACCGAATACGGATAGTCGGCGGACAGCGCCTGAACGGCACGATCCCGATCTCTGGCGCCAAGAACGCAACACTCCCGCTGATGATCGCAAGCCTGCTGACCGAGGACACGTTGATCCTCGAGAACGTGCCGCGGCTTGCCGATGTCATCCAACTCCAGCGGATTCTCGGCAACCACGGCGTTGATGTCATGATCGCCGGCAAGCGAGCCGGCGATGACCCGAACCAGGGCCGCACCATTCATATTTCGGCGAAAGATATCGTCGATACGACCGCTCCGTACGATCTGGTCTCCAAGATGCGGGCGAGCTTCTGGGTGGTCGCGCCTCTGCTGGCGCGGATGGGCGAGGCCAAAGTCTCAATGCCGGGCGGCTGTGCCATCGGAACACGACCGGTTGATTTGCTGATTATGGCCCTGGAAAAGCTTGGCGCCGAAATCGAGATCGAAGGCGGCTACGTAATCGCGCGTGCCCGGAAAGGGCTGCGCGGCGGTGAAATCGCATTTCCGAAGGTCACCGTCGGCGGCACGCATACCGCCCTCATGGCAGCATCGCTCGCCAACGGCACGACCGTGATCGAAAATGCCGCGCGCGAGCCCGAAGTCAGCGATGTCGCAGACTGCCTCAACAAGATGGGCGCGAGGATTTCCGGCGCCGGAACCTCCCGTATCGTGGTCGAGGGGGTGCCGAAATTGCACGGCGCACGTCATGCGGTATTGCCGGATCGCATTGAAACCGGCACTTACGCAATGGCGGTCGCGATGACCGGCGGCGATGTGCTGTTGCAGAACGCGCGCCCCGAGTTATTGCAGGCCGCATTTGATGTCCTGAGCCAGACAGGCGCCACGGTGACGCCGACGAATGAAGGCGTCCGGATCGCCCGTAACGGGTCGGGGCTCACGGCGGTCGACGTCACAACCGCGCCATTTCCCGGCTTTCCCACCGACTTGCAGGCCCAGTTTATGGCCTTGATGACGCGTGCCAGCGGCACCTCGCGCATCACCGAAACGATTTTCGAAAACCGCTTCATGCACGTGTCGGAGCTTGTGCGGCTCGGCGCCCGCATCAATCTCGACGGGGAGACCGCCACCATCGAGGGCGTCGAGCGCCTGAAGGGCGCGCCGGTGATGGCGACCGACCTGCGCGCCTCGGTGTCACTGGTTATCGCCGCTCTCGCGGCCGAAGGTGAGACGATGGTCAACCGCGTCTATCACCTCGACCGCGGCTTTGAGCGGCTCGAAGAAAAGCTCGCCCGCTGCGGCGCGGCGATCGAACGCATCAGCGCCTAGACGAAACCGCGTCGCTCGGCCACGATCCTTCCTGCAATAAGGGAGAAATTCAGCGTGGCTGAAATAAAGATCATGAGCGCCGGCGCCGTGAAGTCGATGGTCGCGGCACTCAGCGCCGAATTTGAAAACGAGACGGGTAACAAACTTGACCTCAATTTTGGCACAGCTGGGTCGCTGCGCGAGCGGATTAAGAACGGGGAGGTCGCCGACCTCGTCGTCCTGTCGGAATCCGCCATCGCGGAGCTCGCAAAGCTCGGTTTTGTTGTGCCCGGGAGCCGCACCGATCTTGGCCGCACTGTCACGGGAGTGATTGTGCGCGAAGGCACACACATCCCCGACATTTCGACACCTGATGCGTTCAAGCAGGCTTTATTGACGGCGCGCTCGGTCGCCTACACCGACCCGAAAGCGGGCGGCTCCGGAGGTATCATGTTTGCCGCGCTGCTGCAGAAGCTCGGTATTGCCGACGCGATCAATAAAAAGGCCGTGCTCGGAAAGGGCGGTCACGACGTTGCGGTGTCGGTCGCTGAAGGCCGGGCCGAGATCGGGACGACTTTCATCAGCGAGGTACTGCCGGTGAAGGGCGTCAGGATCGTCGGCACGCTGCCGGGCGAGCTCCATAACGCGAACACTTATACAGCGGCCATCCATACGCGTGCTGCGTCGCCGGAAGGCGGCATGGCCCTGCTGCGCAAGCTGACCAACGCCACGACCCGCCCGCGCTGGACGGCCGCCGGCCTGGAGCCCGCTTTTCCCGAGCGTTGACCATCTTGCATGGTCGAGCGAGCTTGCCTAATTACGCGGGGAGGGAGTGCGATGCCATGGACGCGCTGAAATTCGTGGTCCTTGACGAGGAGGATCTCGAGGTCGCTTCGACCCACCTGCAGGATGCGGTGGTGAAGGTTTCCGACGTTCTTTGGCGGCCGCACGAAAGGCGTCTCGTGGTGGCACTGAACCGGTTCGACTGGGAATGTGCTCACGTTGGCGAAGGAGCCAATGCAGCCGGCTGCGAATATCGCCGACGGCGGGCTGCCTTGCGCTTCGAGCGGGTCATGGCGTGTAAATGTCGGCAAATAGACCCGGCCCGCAAAGACGCGGTTCTTAATCTCCTGGCCGTCGAATTTTCCGAGACCGAGGCACCCTCGGGCGTGGTCATGCTGACATTCTCGGGCGGTGCCTCGCTGCGGCTCGATGTCGAATGTCTGGAAGCCGAACTCGCCGATCTCGGCCCATCCTGGACAACGGGTGCCTGTCCCGCTCACGCCGAGATT
>DASSIJ010000344.1:0-2024 GCA_035692045.1 Pseudolabrys sp.
AAGCCTGTCGGCTTCAAGGTCATCGCACCGCCTGGCACCGTAACGATTTAGTAAAGCGGGTCGGGCTTGCGAGAACTGCGGTATTCTGAGGTTGTCTTCACTCCCTCTAGTCGCCCGCGAAGAACCCGTAAGGCCTTGATCGGGGATTCAATTTTTCTGGCGAAGGGGGATTTAGATTGCAGGCTTTCGGGGTCCGGAGCCTCGAAAGCTTGCGATTTCATTTTCAAGATTCCCTCGAATCGCCGGGCATGATTCCGTGGTTGCATCGGAGGGGACGATGCGACCGCAGAAGGCGAAGACGACAGGGGAAAGTGATCTGTTCCGCGCCAGGCTCGACCAGATCATCAACATGAAGCACGAGCTGGTGCAGCTCGCCGGCAAGATCGACTGGGACTGGATCGATTGCGAGATCGCGCCGCTCTATAGCGACACTGGCCGGCCCGGGATCGCGACCCGGTTCGTCATCGGGCTCCTTCTGCTCAAGCACATCTACGGTTTGTCCGACGAAGGGGTGTGCGAGCGTTGGGTTTATGATCCGTATTTCCAGCACTTCACCGGCGCGGAGTTTTTCCAGCACGAGTTCCCTCATGAGCGTTCGGATCTCAGCCATTGGAGGAAGCGCCTTGGCGACAAACTGGAGCTTCTGCTGGCCGAGAGTTTGAGGGTCGCGCACGAGACCGGCGCGCTCCGCACACGTGACCTGAAGCGGGTCACGGTGGACACCACCGTGCAGCCCAAGGCCATCACCTTCCCGACCGACGCCAAGTTGCTGCATGCGGCGATCAAGGGGCTCAACCGGCTGGCCCGCAAATGCGGGGTGCGGCTGCGGCAATCCTATCTGCGCATCGCCAAGCGTTCGGCCATGATGGCTTCCCGCTATACCCATGCCAAGCAGTTCAAGCGCCACCATCGCCAATTGCGCCTGCTGCGCAGCCGGCTCGGGCGGATCATCCGCGACATCCGCCGCAAGATTGCCGGACGGCCCGAACTCGCGGCGGTCTTCGAAGCGCCGCTCGCGCGTGCTGCGCAGATCCGATCGCAGCAGCAGCGCCAGCGCGGATGGAAGCTCTATTCCTTCCACGCCCCCGAGGTCGAATGCATCGGCAAGGGCAAAGCCTCAGCGCCTTACGAATTCGGCGTCAAGGCCTCGATCGTCACCACCAACGCCTGTGCCCCCGGTGGCCAGTTCGTGCTCCACGCTAAGGCGCTGCCGGGCAACCCTTATGACGGGCATACACTCGGCAGCGTCATTGATGCCACCGAGAAGCTCACCGGCTGCGCGATCGAGCGCGCCTATGTCGACAAGGGCTATCGCGGCCACGACGCAGCCAATCCGCGTCGCGTCTTCATCTCTGGTCAGAAGCGCGGCGTCTTCGGCATCATCAAGCGCGAACTGCGGCGTCGCTCGGCGATCGAGCCCGTGATCGGACACATGAAGACCGACGGCCACCTCGGCCGCTGCCATCTCAAGGGTCGCGAGGGCGACGCCGCAAACGTCACACTCACCGCCGTCGGCCACAATCTTCGCCGTGTTCTCGCCTGGCTGAGGGCTTTGCTGCGCCTGATCCTGATCGCTCTATGGCAGGCATTCGCCGCCATCCCGGCAGTCAGATGGGCTTCTTAACGGCCGACTAATTCAGGCTGAAAAACCGCTCCAATCGCGCCCATTGCCGTTCCCACTCAGTGCACGCCCCTCTTTATTCTGATGCGAAGTGACTTGAGCGCGTCTGTTGACGAACGCAAGCCTATTTTTCATTGTGGCTGATCCTCGCTGCGGTGCGGCAACGGCACGGCACGGGATCGCGCCTTTAGCGATCACCTCAGTGTAGAGCGGGGGCTTGCCTTGACATATGAGTGACCCGACCGAAACGGAACCCGACGGTCCAACTGCCGAACCAGGCAGTAGAGAGTGCCCGACCGAAACGGTACCCGATGACCCAACTGCCGACTCAGGCAGTAGAGAGTGGACCCAAGCAACCTTCACCAGTTGCCTGAGCAACCGTTGCCAAACCGCGCGCCTCGAC
>DASSIJ010000345.1:0-5775 GCA_035692045.1 Pseudolabrys sp.
AAACTACTGGGGCGGCGGTGTGAACTGGGGCGGCAACAACATCAACGTCAATCGCCCCGTCAACATCAACAACATCAACGCCGGCGGCAATAACTGGAACCACAACGTCGATCACCGGCACGGCGTGCGCTACAACAACAAAGACGTCGCCAACAAATTCAACAAGGGTAACAACATCCGCAACGGCGCAAACAACCGCATGGACTTCCGCGGTCACAACGGCCAGGCGGCCCTTCGACCCGGCGGCGCCGGCGATCGACCAGGCGCGGGCGGTGGCGGCGATCGTCCGGGAGCCGGCAATCGTCCCGGCGGCGGCGACCGTCCGGCTGCCGGAAACCGTCCCGGCGGCGGAGATCGTCCGAGCGCCGGAAACCGTCCCGGCGGCGGAGGGAAAGGACAGGCGCGTCCAGGCGGCGGTCAGGGCAAAGCCGCTGCGCGTCCGAGCGGCGGTGCGCGTCCCGGTGGTGGCGGCCACAACGCCTTTGCTGGCAGCGGCGGTGGCCGCAGCGCCATGGCGCAGGCGTCACGCGGCCATGCGAGCATGGGCGCGCGTGGTGGCGGCGGAGGCGGTGCACGCATGGGCGGTGGTGGTGGCGGCCGCGGTGGTGGTGGCGGCGGCCGGGGTGGTGGCGGCGGTGGCCGGCGATCCGACATCGCGCTCAAACACGACATCACGCTGCTGGGTCATCTCGATAACGGCCTCGGCTACTATCGCTTCGCCTACAACGGCAGCGACAAGACCTTTGTTGGCGTGATGGCGCAAGAGGTGCAGGTCGTGCGGCCGGATGCGGTCATCCGCGGCCACGACGGCTACCTGCGCGTCTTCTATGACAAGCTCGGCCTGCAATTCCAAACTTACAATCAGTGGATTGCCTCCGGTGCACGGGTTCCATCCGGCGCCTTAGGTTCGAATTGAGAGGTGAACCGTCATGATCAACCCACGTTATGTTCATCTCTTGAGCAAGATCACCTTGCTGGCGGGTGCGGCAACACTTGTGCTCGCACTCTCCTCGCTCGCACAGGCGCAGCAGCGATTTCAAACGCCTGACGCCGCCGTTGAGGCTCTTGTGGCCGCCGCAAGAAGCGGCGACCGCAAGACAGTCGTAAGCATCCTCGGCCCCGGCTCGCAAGAGCTCGTCTCCTCCGGTGATCCAGTGGAGGATGACAACGTGAAAAAGGAATTTCTGGCGAACTATGACGCTGGACACCGCATCCTCAGCGAGGCGGGCAAGCCTGCCACGCTCGTCATCGGTCCGGACGACTGGCCGTTCCCGATTCCAATCGCGCAGCGGGACGGACAGTGGACCTTCGACGTTGCGGCCGGCCGTGAGGAAATTCTTGCCCGGCGCATCGGCCGCAACGAGCTCGCAACCTTGAAGGCCATGCTCGCCTACTGGGACGCGCAAAACGACTACGCCGACATGAACAAGGACAAGACCGGCCAGGCGGTCTATGCGCAGCGCATCGTCAGCACACCCGGCAAGAAGGACGGGCTCTATTGGCCGACAAGCGAGAACGAAAAGCCGAGTCCGCTCGGTGAAGCCGTTGCCGATGCAACACAACGCGGTTATCGCCCCGGTGCCGGTGAGCCGTTCAACGGCTACCGCTTCAAGATCCTGACCAGCCAGGGCCCGACGGCGCCTGGCGGTGCGGTCGACTATGTCGTGCGTGGCAACATGATCGGCGGGTTCGGGCTCGTCGCCTACCCGGCCGAATATGGCAGCTCCGGCATCATGACATTCATCATCAACAATGATGGCGACATCTACGAGAAGGATTTTGGCGAAGGCACGGCCCGGAATGCCGCGCGTATGACCTCGTTCAATCCCGATCACACCTGGAAGAAGGTGGTCGACACGGAAAAATAAGGCCCCACGTATCGTCCCATCGCGCGACCACGCAGGAGCCACCAGCAACTGCAAGCCACGCAACGCGGGGGAAATCGTGCGGTTGTTTCGGTCTCTGCCTGAATATTGAGAGGGCCGATTTCCGGGAGTGTTATGTTCATGCTTGACGCTTTTGCCTGGATTGTTCTTTTGATTCTGCTGGCGAGCGCGCTTGCAATGTTTTTTATCGCCGGCTCGCTGCCCGGGCACATCGCGAAAAGCCGCGGCCATCCCTGGGCCCAGGCCGTCACCGTCGCAGGCTGGGTCACATTGATCTGCGGCTTCGCGCTTTGGCCGGTCGCGCTGATCTGGGCCTATGTTGACGTCCCCGCGCGCAAAGGGGAAGCGGCGCGATGATCGTCGCCCTCTTCAATGTCTATCTCGTCATTCTCTTCATCTTGGTGAAGACGAAGATCGTTCCTTTCAACCTGTTCTGGAAGTGCTCGCCGCTCATCGTGCTCCTGTTGCTGATGTTCGGGCTTTTCGTCCCGATGGGGTGGGGCGCGCCGCAAGGCCCAGCCATAGTCGTGCGTCAATCGGTACAAATCGTCCCCAACGTAGCTGGCGAAGTGACTGAGGTCCCGGTCGAACCCAACAAGCCGCTGAAGGCGGGCGACGTGCTGTTCAAAATCGATCCGGTGCCCTACGAGTCGCAGGTCGATTCCATCGGTGCGCAGCTCAAGTTCGAACAGCTGCGGCTTTCGCAGATGACGCAGCTGCAGCTCAGCGACGCCGGCCGTGCGTTTGATGTCGAGCAACGCCAGGCTGATGTCGACAAGCTCAAAGGACAGCTTTTGGGCGCAAAATATAACCTCGATCAAACCGTCGTGCGCGCGCCTGCCGACGGCTACGTGACCAACGTGGGACTTATGAAGGGCGCACGCGTCGCCAACCTGCCGCTCTCGCCTGTGATGGCGTTTATCGACACCTCCGAAACCGTGGTCGGAGTCGAGATCGCGCAGATCTACACGCGCTATATCGAGCCCGGCCAGGAGGTCGAGGTCACATTCAAAGTTTTCCCGGGGCGGGTTTTCAAGGGCAAGGTCGATACGGTCTTGCAGGCGACGTCGACGGGCCAGGTCCTCGCTACGGGCACTGCGGTGACGCCGAAGCAGGTAACGGCGGCCCCATTTGTCGTTCGCGTCAAGCTCGACGACCCCAAGCTCGCCGCCAGCCTGCCGGCCGGCACTGCCGGCGATGCGGCGATCTACACCGAGCACATCAAGCCGAGCCACATCATCCGCAAGGTGATCCTGCGGCAGATCGCGATTGTCAATTACGTCAATCCGTTTTAACGAAGTCAGGCCGACGGAAATAAGGCAAGCCATGACAAGCTTTGTCGCGCCGGTCTGCGGGTGCATTCTGTTGCTGACAACAGGCGTTTCTGTATTCGCGCAAACGCCAGTTGCGGCTCCAGTTCGGATCACCGCGGACAACTTCAATCGCGCTGAAACCGATGCGAACCTCGCGCTTCGCGTCAAGCAAGGCGCATTCGGCAAGTTCTATCACTCGCGAGAGCTGCCGCTCGAAAACGCCGGCGTGCGTACCAGCCGCGACACGCTGTACTCGGAAGCAGTGTTCGACCTTGATGCGGGACCTGTGAAGATCACATTGCCGAACGCGGGCAAGCGCTTCATGTCGATGATAGTGATCAATGAGGATCACTACGTTTACGAGGTCGACTACGGCCCAGGCAATTACAACTTTACCAAGGCAGAGGTTGGCACGCGCTATGTATTCATGGCGCTTCGCACGATGGTTGATCCGACCGATCCGCAGGATGTCAAACAGGCGCGCGGGTTGCAGGATGCGGTCATCGTCAAGCAGAAGAGCCCCGGCCGCTTCGAGATCCCGAATTGGGATCAAGTGACCCAGAAGAGCGTGCGCGATATGCTCTTGGGCTTAAACGCGACACTGCCTGACCTCAAAAGGGCGTTCGGAAGCCGGACGCAGGTTGACCATGTGCGGCACCTGATTGGGACCGCGGCGCGCTGGGGCGGCAATCCGGACAGGGATGTCACCAGTCTCCACGTCATCCCGAGCAAGAACGACGGCGCAGCGGTGTACAGGCTCACTATCCCGGGAAAGGTCCCGATTAACGCGTTCTGGTCCGTCACGGTTTATGACGCAGAAGGCCGTTTTAAGAAGAACCCGTACGATGCATACTCCGTGAACAGCATCACTGCGAAAAAGAGCGCAGACGGCTCGGTCGCCATGCAGTTCGGGGGCTGCGATGGCAAGATTTCGAACTGCCTGCCGACCACGCCGGGTTGGAACTACCTGGTACGGCTTTATCGACCGCGCGACGAAATTCTGAACGGCAAATGGAAGGTACCGGAGGCGCTGGTTGTGAAATAAACTTCGCGGGGCCTGGCCGAAAAAGAAGAGCCGCGGCTAAGGCGAAAGGCTGGGAGGATGGCATGAGGGGACGGTTTGCATTTTGTGCGCTGGTTGCAACGTGCGTTGCGACCAGCGGGGTTCACGCGCAGCCCGCCCGCGGCATCTCCGACAGGGACATTGTCGAGGCCTACGAATACATGCTCGGCCGCTTGCTGGTGCTGCGGCAGGAAAACCTTGATTTCAAGGAAGGTCTCAAATGGAACCAGATCATCCACCGCGAGCCCGGGGGCGTGGATTGGGCAAACCCGAACCTTGACGTCGCCTACAGCGAGGCCTGGGTGGCCGTTGACGATAAAAGCTGCACGCTTATCGAACTCCCCGAAATCAAGGGCCGCTATTACACCGTGCAGGCGCTCAACGGTTGGGGCGACGTCACCGCCAACATCAACGAGCGCAATTTTCCCAAACACCCATTCGGCAAATTCGCCTTCTGTCAGAAGGATACCAAGGCGACGCTCCCAAAGGGCACCCAGCGCGTCAATTTGCCCAGCAGGAAGTCGCGGATCCTGATGCGGATTGAGCTTGCTGCCAATCCCGCGGAGGCAATCGCGCTTCAGAAAAAAACGACCATGAAAGCGACCGGCTCTCCGCAAATCGATCAGGCGGTCGTCAAGCCGGACTTTCCAAACAGCAAGCTGCCCGGTGTCGAGGCCTTCGACAAGACTGAGGACATTCTCGCAAGCGAGGCCGACCTAAACCCCGGTATGATCGACGTTCGCGAGAAGGCGCGCGCAATTGCAAAGGCCGCATCCGATCCGGCCCAGCGCACCCGTATTGATGAAGTCGTTCGCAAGTTGGCGATCCCCTCGTTCCTCGCTGAGCTGCCGAAGATGGGCAAGCAAGTGAATGGATGGGTTCGCCCGCGGATCGTCGGCAACTATCGGAGTGACTACGTGATGCGATCCATCACGAACTACGCCGGGATCTGGGCGAACAACAGCAAAGAGGTCGTCTATTTCACCGCTCAAGGCCTGGACGGCAGCCAGACCTTCACCCAGACTTATCCGAAGGACGCCCTGCCCCAGACCAAAACGCGCTACTTCTGGTCTGTCATCATCGTAGACGGGTTGGACTTTCGTGTTATCGCCAATCCGCTCAACCGCTACCTGCTCAACAAACAGTCCCCGTTGAAACATAACGACGACGGCTCACTCACACTGGTCTTCGGTCCGAAGCAACCGGACGGCATTCCGGAATCCAATTGGCTGCCAACGCCCAACGGAAAAAAATACAACATGACCTATCGCTTTTATGGACCATCGAAGGACGTCACGGACGGTGCATATTCCCCACCGCCGCTGGTACGGATCAGTGAGACGCAAACCGAGCGATTGATCCGCAGCCTGAAGAAGTCGAAGAAGGAGTGACAGGCCGATGAACAGCTTCAGGCGGCTTATGATATTTTTCGGCGTTCTGGTTGCTTTTGTCGCAGTTTTTGTTGCGGCGCCGGCCAATGCACAGACCCTCAAGGCGGTTAAAGATCGTGGCG
>DASSIJ010000346.1:0-4060 GCA_035692045.1 Pseudolabrys sp.
GCCATCTATGTCGACATGAGCACGATCGCGCCGGACGCGAGCCGCGCGATCTCCGCCGAATTCGCCAAGCGAGAGCTGACAATGCTCGATGCGCCGATTTCCGGCAGTCCGATCACGCTGGCGCAGGGCAACGCCGCGCTCATGGTGGGCGGCGACAAAGCGGCCTTCGAGCGCGTCGAGCCGGTGCTGCGCGCGATCGGGCCCAAGGTGACATATGTCGGGGCGAGCGGCCTGGCGGTGCAGATGAAGATCGCGGTGAACCTGCTGCTCATGGTGGAAGTGATCGCCTTCGGCGAGGCGGTTGCGCTTGCGGAGAAGGGCGGGGTTACGCGCGAGATCGCGGTTGATGCGATCCTCAAGAGCGTTGCCGCTTCGCCGGTGTTGGCCTATCGCGGCCCTTTCATCCTGGAAGGAAAGATGCCAGCGGTGCCGCTCGCCGACGTCACGCTGCAGCAGAAAGACATGCTGCTGGCGCTCGAGCTCGGCCGCAAGCTCGGCAGCCCCGTGCCGCTCGCGGCGGCTGCCAACGAAATGATGAATGCCTGCCGCGGGCTCGGCCTCGATCACCGCGATTTCGTCACCGCGCACGAGGTCTATCGCCGCCTGGGCGGCCAGAGCTAGCGCGCGGCACCGCGCGCGCTTCGTCCTCATCCTGAGGAGCGCGTTAGCGAAATGCGCGCCGGCAAGGCGAACATTCGTGCGCGCGTCCTGCCTTCGAGCGCGCTCAGTCGCTTGCTGGCTCATATCGAGAAATGTACGATTTGTGTGGGCACCAAACCGGGAGGGGTCGCGGATGTCTGGCGAGGGAATATCCACGCTCGCACGCAGGACGATTAATGACGTGCTGCGCTCTTCACGCCGGCGTTTCCTTACGCAGGTGGGTGCGGCTGGATTAGGGATAGGTGTACCGGTCTCTATGACGATAGCGCAGGAAACGCAGCGTTCCCTCGTTGGCGATGGCAAGGAGGTTTCCCTGAGAGAGAAACTTGCCCGCTATGCGACCAGCCTCCGATATGAGGACCTCCCAGAGGATGTCATACGGATTGCCAAGCGTACCATCCTCGATACCCTCGGCTGCGCGTTCGGTGGTTACTCGGCGGGACCGAGCAAGATTGCGATGAAGCTCGCGAGCGACGTGAATTCAAAGCAGCCTGGGACAATCTTGCTCAGCGGCATCAAGACGAGCCCGGAACTGGCGGTGTTCGCCAATGGCGTGATGATCCGCTATCTGGATTTCAATGACGCATACGTGAGCCAGATGAATGGCGCCGGTCATCCCAGCGATACGATTGCGGCGTTGCTGACCGCGGGTGAACTAAGTCAGCGAAGCGGTCGGGATCTCATCACCGCAACCGTTCTCGCTTATGAGGTCTACTGCAAGATTGGGGATGTGTTTGATTACTTGGGCCACGGCGTTGACCACACGACAGTCACCGGCATGGGGGCCGTGGTAGGCGCCGGAAAGCTGTTGGGACTAACACCGGAAGAGATGGTGCACGCCATCGGCATCACGGTCGGAGGCAACACCGCCACGCGCCAAGGTCGTGCAGATACCCTCTCAAACTGGAAGGCTTATGCAGCAGCCGACGCCTGCCGCAAGGCGATCTTTTCAGTGCAGCTCGCCGGGAACGGGATGACGGGCCCAAGCAATGTCTTCGAAGGGCGCTACGGGTTCTTCAAGGTCATGAGCCGCAAGCCGGTCGCGTCACCACAGCTCGGTGAGCCGTTCGGGATCCGCCAATGCTTCACCAAGCGCTTTCCACTTGGCCAATTTTCCCAAACCGTTGCGCAAGCCGCCGTGGAAGCAAGGTCGTATTTCAAGAGTCCGGACGAAATCCTAGAGGTCAATATCCACGCATCGCGCTCCGCCATCAAGATCATGGCCGACGGACCCGACAAGTGGAGGCCGCAGACGCACGAAACCGCCGACCACAGCATCCCATATTCGGCGGGCTTGGCGCTCATGTATGGCAAGATCGACCCGGATTACTACGAGGATCCCTATTTGCACGACCCACGACTGCTCGACCTCGTGAGCCGGATCAAATGCCTGCCGTCGGACGAAGCTGACCAGCCCGAGCTCGCCAACCTCTGCGAGCTGGAGGTTGTCCTGAGGTCCGGCGCCCGCAAGACGGTGCGCGTCGAATATCACCGCGGACATTTCAAAAACCCGATGACCGACGCCGAAATGGAAGAGAAGTTCCGTTTGATGGCGCAAAAGCACTTACCTGCCGATCGCGTCGACGGCCTGCTGCGCATTGTCTGGAACGTCGAGAACGAGCCGCAGGTGAGCAACCTCATCGCGGCGACGCGGGTGTGACCACGCAATTATTAAAATTCGTACAACCGGGTCGGATTTTCTACGAGGATTTTCCTGCGCACCGCGGCGTCCGGCGCCCAGGTGGGCAGGAGATTGAATACAAGCCCGTCATCGACCTGCCACAGCGGCGTGATCTTTGAGGTGCTGCCGTCCTCTGAATTCGGGTGTGGCCAGTTGGTGCCCCACAGAATGCGATCGACGTTGGCACTGATCAGCATCTGGGCGAGCGGCGTGAAATAACCGTAGTTCTCGCGCGGACCCGCGGTGACCGAAATCTTGACATAGGCCTTGCCGGATTTCACGAGGCTGACCAAGTCGGAGAAGCCGTGCTGCCCCACCCCAAGCTCCTCCTTCGCATTGCCGAAATGATCGAACACCAGCGTCACCGGCGATGCGGCGAGCGTGTCTTTCATCGCGGCGATCACCGGCAGTGTCGTGTTGAGTTGGATATGCCAGTCGCGGCTCTTCACGCGCGCAGCGGCGGCGAGGAAGCGCTCGGTCGCGACTTTGGGATCATTGATACCGGCAGTCGACAGATTGAGGCGTATACCCTTGAAGCCAAGCGACGCGAGGCGATCCAATTCGGCGTCGGTGGTCTTATCGTCGATTACCGCCACGCCGCGGGCGTCCTTGCCGCGCGCCGCCATGCCGTAGATCGTCGCGGAATTATCGGGGCCGTACACGCTTGGCGTCACGATGACCACGCGCTGGATTTTGAGCGCATTGTGCAGCGCGCCCATTTCTTCCGGCAGCGCCGTCTCGGGGGTATATGTGCGCCCCGCAAACCATGGAAACTTGACCGGATCGCCATGGATATGCGTGTGGCAATCACACGCGCCCGCTGGGACGTCGAAATTGACGTTGGTCGCCGGCTGCGATGCTTTGGCATAGCCGAAGCGCGGTTGCATCAGAACGCCGGCAGCAGCTGCGCCTAGCATGAATTCGCGACGCGCGATCACGATAACCTCCCCGTTGAAGGCCTGTCCTTGCCGGATGGTCGCTGCCCCGCTGAACGAGATTTTGCGTAACTCCGGTGCTGCAGTTCGAAGGTGAGGCTATCCCAAATTCACCTCCATGCGAATGGGGCTGCCGCTATGCGCGACATCCGCACTCATGGGCGCAGCAAACCGGCACCTCTTTCGATCAGCCGATCGGCTGCGACCTGCAGCCCGAGCGGAATGGTGAGTTCGAGCGCGGCGGCGATGTTGCGATTGATCATGAGCTCGAATTTCAGCCGTCGCAACCCGCGTCAATGCGCGCGGAGATCGAAGCAGGGGCTGCCGCCGCGTCCGTACCCGCGCGGGCATTTCCCGACCTTTGGGCCGGCTGCAGGGGCAGGACGAGACATGGGCATGCAATAGCCGCCGCTCTGCATGTAGCCGAACGGGCATTGCGCACTTTTCACCGCAGGGATGAGCGGCGCTGCCGCGGCTGGCGTCAGCACGGCAAGAATGACGAGGGTGGTAAGGGCGACGACAGAGCTCATGCGCCATCCAATATGGCACATGACGTACCAACCTTGCCCATGCCCGCAGCAAACAAACCCGGCCTCTCTATTCGATCAATCGATCGGCCGCCACCTGCAGCGCGAGAGGAACGCTGAGCTCGAGCGCGGCGGCTGTGTTGCGATTGATCGTGAGCTCGAATTTCACCGGCTGCTCGACCGGCAGGTCGGCGGGCTTGGCGCCTTTCAGGATACGATCGGCGTAGGCCCCGGCGCGTTTGAACTGGTCGACATAG
>DASSIJ010000347.1:0-20186 GCA_035692045.1 Pseudolabrys sp.
CGAATCCGGGTATAGCCGGCGGTGATCGCGGCATCGAACGCCGTCCAGCCGGCCATCTGCTGCTCGCGCGCGAAGGTAACCAGCAAGATCGAATTCGCCGACGCGACACCGACTGCCATGATCGCCCCCATCAATGAGGGCACGTTGAGCGTGGTGCCGGTGACGAAGAGCATCGTGAGAATGCCGCAGAATGTTGCCGGCAGAGCCAGAATGACGACAAACGGATCGCCGAAGTTCTGGTAGTTCACGACCATGAGCAGGTAGACGAATACGGCGGCGAATAGCAGGCCGATGCCGAGATCGCGGAAAGCGTCGGTCATGCTCTGGATCTGGCCGGCAATCTGGATCGAATTGCCTGGCGATAATTGTGGGCGAAGGCTGGCGACGACCTTGTTGATGTCGGCCGCGACGCTGCCGAGATCGCGGCCCTGAACGCTGGCATAAACATCGTAGACGGGCTGGACGTTGGTCTGATTCGTATTGGTTGGCACGGTGCTGCGCGTGATGGTCGCCACATTGCCGAGCATTCCCGGAATCACCGCGCCTGCGGGAGATATCGTGCCGGAAACAGGCGTGTTGGAGAGGTCATTCAAGGAGGCCACTTTGGGCTCGGGGGTCTGGACCGCGATGAAATACGGAATGCCGGAGGTCGGATCGGTCCAGAAATTCGGTGAGACCTGCTCGGAAGAGCTCAGGCTGACATTGAGGTTGGTGGCGATCGTGTTGGCATTGAGGCCGAGTTGCTCTGCCCGGGTCCGGTCAATGTTCGCGTAGAATGCGGGAGCGTCTATTTCCTGCTGAAGATGCGCGTCCGCGATCCCCGGGATCGCCGCGATCCGACGCTGCAACTCCTTGGCCACCCGAAGATTGGTCGTGCGGTCGTAGCCGACAGCTCGCACGTCGATCTGCGCGGGAAGCCCGAAATTGAGAATCTGCGTGACAATGTCAGCGGCCTGGAAATAGAACACATCTTCTGGAAATGCGGCTGCCAGCGCTTCGCGCAGCTTGTGGACGTATTCAGCAGTCGGCGCATGACCTTCCTTGAGCGAGACCAGGATAGTGCCGTCGTTGACTCCGATCGTCGAGCCGTCAGTGAAAGCCAGATTGTATGGTCGCGCGGGCAATCCAATATTGTCGACGATCAGCGCCCGTTCGCTTGCAGGGATGATCTCGCGAATCTTGTCCTCAACCTCCTGAAAAATCTTTTCGGTGGTTTCAATCCGGGTCCCGGCCGGCGCGCGCACATGCAGTTGGATCTGACCGCCGTCGATGAACGGAAAGAAATCGCGGCCGACGAACATCAGCATTGTTGCGCCGAGCCCGAAAATCAGGGCGACCGCGGCTGGAACGATGATACGGTGATGCAACACGTAGGTGAGGAGCGAGACATAGCCTTGACGCATTCGCTCGAAGCCTCGTTCGAACCCCGCCTGAAATCGGCTCAACAAGCCTTGCCGTGCGCCATCTGAAGCATCATGGCGCTCGTTCTTGAGCAGCAGACCGATGACAATCGGCGTCAGCGTCCGCGAGAGCCCATAGGAGGCGAGCATCGCAAAAACCACCGCGAGACCGAGTGGCGTAAACAGGTATTTCGAGGGGCCCTCAAGAAAAACGACCGAGGTGAACACGCAACTGATGGCGAGCGTTGAAACCAGGGTCGGCACCGCAATGCCAGCAGCTCCGTGAAGCGTCGCCTCGGGCAGGTGCTTACCTTCCTCTGTGAGCAAACGATGGGTATTTTCGATCGTCACCGTCGAGTCGTCGACCAGAATTCCGACCGCGAGAGCGAGCCCGCCAAGCGTCATGGTGTTAAGTGTCTCGCCGAGGAAATAGAGGACAACCAAAGACGCAAGGATGGACAGCGGAATCGAGATCATCACAACCAGTGTCGACCGCCATGAGCCAAGGAACAGCAGGATCATCAACGCGGTGAGCGCCGCGGCAATTGCGCCTTCACGCAATACGCCATTCACCGATCGGGTCACAAACACCGACTGATCAAACAATTCGGTGATCTTGAGACCGGCCGGCGCAGCAGCGCGTGCCGTCCGCAGCGCGTCCTTGACCCGATTGACGACGTCGAGCGTTGAGGCGTTGCCGTTCTTGATGACACTGAGCAGGACTGAGCGCGTTCCATCCGCGCGCACGACGTTCTGCTGTACCGCCGATCCGTCGCGCACATGAGCGACGTCTTTCACAAACACGGTGGCGCCATTGGCGAATTTGACCGGAATATTGTTGAGATCCGCGATGGTTGGGGGCGTTGCGTTGGTTCGCACTGTATATTGAGTGTCGCCGACCTTCGCTGTTCCTGACGGCAGTGTCAGGTTCTGCGTGTTGACCGCGTTGACCACATCCAAGGGTGTGAGACCTGTGGCCAGCAGCTTCTCAGGATCGAGGTCGACCATTATCTGCCGGTATTTGCCTCCGGCGGGGGTCGGCAGCGTGACACCCTGAATCGGCGCCAGTTGTTGGCGCATCCGGTAGATGCCGTAGTCGTAGAGTTGCTGCTCGTTCAAGGTATCCGAGCTGAGATCGATCTGCAGAACCGGAACGCTCGAGGCATTGAATTGCACAACGATCGGCGGCTGGATCCCGGGCGGCATCAGCGCGCGAACGGCGTTGGTTGCCGATACGATCTGCGCGATCGCGAGATCGAGATTGACGTCTGGCTGAAAGTAGATTTTCTGGACTGAAAGGCCGTCCAGGGTCTGAGCCTCCATGTTCTTGATGCCGTTGACGTTGGCACTGATCGAATACTGGCTATAGGTGCTGACGCGCTGCTCCATTTCCGGCGTGCTGAGCCCGGTGTATTGCCAGATCACGGTCACGACCGGAATTCTGATCTCCGGAAAGATATCGGTCGGCATCGCGCGGATTGCGGTGATGCCGAGGAAAAAAATGAGCGCCGCCAGCACGTAAAACGTGTGCGGGAATCTCAGCGCGAATCGAACGACACCCATATGCTCTCTCTCCGACCGACTTGTGCTGTCATGGACGCTTTGGCCATCTTAGGTTCCCATCGAGAACCAGGCCGCTCGTTCGATCGAAACCTGATGGCATGGCCGGACCTGCCGCCGCACCACGCCGATATGGAGATCCAGGAAACTATCGACTTGATCGAAATTGCTGTTTTTTGTGAAAATTGCGCAATTCGAATGCGGTCTTGTTCTAACGCAGAGCTCGCATGCAAATGGACTGATCCCCAGGTTGGTAACAAATGACTCCTCCCTGCCAAGTAATCAAAAAGTGCCTTCGCCGCACGCCGGCGTTGGCGTCACCTCGGCAGATAAGGAGACGGGAAACCGGCACCATTAAATTGCCGTTCAAGAAACTAAATTCGAATTTATGGGAGGGAACTTAGACGGAAAACCAGAAACACTGGGACGAGACACCGCGCGGTGCCGCGGTGCTCACCACCATTCACACATGAATATTATTTCGATGGAATTTATTGGAAGCCGTGCGGCTTCACAATTCGCAACCGGACGCGAACGACCGGTAAAGTCGCTTATGTAAAATAAAATTTAGTCATCTGAACGACAATTTACTCGTGCTGGCGGCAAATCCTCCCAACTTCAGGCATGACGACGACGCTATCGAAATGAGGCCGCAAGGTCTGGTTCGAGCGTCAATTCAAATCCAGCGGATAGCCGCTGGGAGAAAAGGACGACCCATGCCAAACCGGATTGTAACTCTCGCGATTGCTGTCACATTGGCCGGCAGTTTGTTTGGGCCCGATGTCCAAGCGCTTGGCCTTGGTGGTCATGGTGGCGGACTTGGTGGAGGTCATATTGGTGGTTTCCATGGGATGCATATTTCAAGCGGGGTACACGGTACTCGCATGGACAGCGACCTCGGTGGAATCCGCGCGAGCAGTGCTGGTGTGCAAGAACCAGAACCCTGGCTTGCGCCAAGGTACAGATCGCCGCGCGGGACCGTAAAAAGCGTGATCATTCCGAAATCGGAGATCGTGAGTCCGCCAAACGCCAGCGCACCGCCGCCTGTTTTCGTTCCGCAGACGGGTCAGACCTTTCAGAGCTTGCCGACTCTCTCGGGCTCAGGCCCCGGTGGTGCCAAGACTTTCCAGGACCGTGCGGCCAGTTGCGCCCATCAGGCCGGCGTATATGGCCAGGCCACCAGCGGCAGCTTTATGGGCGCTTGCGTCAATCAGTAGCCAATGCTGATTTACTGAATTACTGATTTACGTCATCGTTATCGTTCGTTGGTGATTGAGTATTTTCTTCTGGCGGGGCTTTGAAAGGAGCCGGCAGCCCAATCCTTTGCGACACCGGCAGCGGTTTAGATTCAAGTTCACTGCTAACCAAAACCAACCCGCCGAAAAGGAAGATACCAGCCACCAGGAAGTAGGACAAAATTGGCATTCGCATCAATTCCTCCAACAAGGACATAAAACGTTGAGGTAATAGTTCAGCCTAGCCGGGCAATCTTATTTTTCGCCGGCATTTGTTGTCGGTAAGGTCACCGTAACGTTGGGCTTTTCAAAGTTGGCTTCTACTGCCTCAATGTACGTGCCCATGTTGTCGCCGCCGGAAACAATGGTTTTACCAGCGCTCTCTTTGGCAGCCGCCTTACTTGGTTCGGGTACGGCAACCTGAGAAAATCCGATGAGAAAACCCACCAAGGCCAATGAGGATAATTTGGTTACGCGCATTTGCGGCTCCTGCCATTTTATTGATTCGGAGTGAGGCGAGCGTAGGCCCACCTCCCCCTGAATCGTCTTTGCTCAATGATCGTGCACCAAGCAGCAACCTCGCTCACGCAATTATTGGCCGCGCTGCAATGATCGACCGTTATGGACACGAACTTTGTGATGGACGCTTTTTTCGGGAGCTTGCGCGAATGCAGCGCGTCCGTTCGCCTGCTCCAAGGCCGGCATATCAATAACATTGCCCGTGCCCCAACATGAGCAGTACGACTGGGCAAATGCCGGCGTCGCGACGGTGGTCAGTAAACCCGCGATGATTAGAAACTTTTTCATTTCACTTCTCCTGCGTCTTGTTGGTTTTTGAATTCGTTCGTCAAGCGGAAGAGTGTGAGCTCGGCGACACAGGTGAAATAAATGCCCGCTTTGCGGACGCCATTAAAATAGGGTTTAGAAAACTAAATTCGTTTTTATGAACGCAGATTGAAAAGGCACGCCCGATCAACCGCTCCTTGTTCTGACTTTTGAGCTAGTTAGAGCCGTGCACATTTGCGAGAGCGCGTCACGGTATGGACTGCATGGGGCGTCGGCATGGAACGACAACGTCGAAGGTGCCGAGCAGCTTGTTGCGAAAATTTCATGCGATCGCTCACCGTTTGAGCATTCAATAAATTGGCGTGCACGAGTTCGGTTCTAAATCCGAATTTAGTTTTCTGAACTTCTATTTAGTTGGCGCAACACCCTTCACTACGTAGCTCTGGCGCATCGGTAGTCCGCACCGCGCCGCGGGACACTACGTCCTCCGGTCGTGCCATCGGAGTGGTGGCGGACACGAAGAACAAGGAGATGTGTCATGAATATGCGTATCGGCGTCCTCACCGTTGCCACGCTCGTCGCCTCGCCCGCCTTCGCCCAACCACATCATTCCCACGGGCTTGACCGGCCGTGGGTTGGGCCGCACGGCCAAATCGAAATCAGCGCCGCGCGCGCGTCAGCCCTGCGCGAATGCAACGCCGTCGCGGCACAATACCCGGACTACGTGTGGGGCAATATGGAGATTTATCAGTATCGCGCGTGCATGGCAGAGCATGGCCAGGTGGAATGATGCTCCGCCGATCGGAGCGCGCGTCGCACGCGGAGTTGCCAAAGCGATCAGGAATGTTGGCGTATTGTGGCGCCTCAAAGTTCTTTGACACTGCGATGATTTGCCGACCGTTTTACGAGGTTTCATCGCGTCCCCCCCGAAGCCCGAACCAAGGCATCGTAACGGTTTAAAGAAGCCCTTTACTCCCAATAGCGGACAACTGGCATGAGAAGTGTGATGCCGCTTTGAGCCAGCTGGAGAAATCCGCGTCCCCGGAACCGAAAGTGACTTCTGACCAATGAGGCCTGGTTTTCTATAATGAACCTTACGCGTGAAACCCACTGATCAAGGCATCAATGTCCGATCACTTCGATGGCAATCGCTTCTTCAATCCAACCTTACCAAAAGGCTCTGCGCCCTCGCGCCGCAGCGTGATCAAGATGTTGCTGGAACCACGCAGCCGGTGGCCAACTTGGGTCGAGAACAAAGGTGTTCCCCAGCTGAACGAGATGCTCGGAACGGACGAGCTCGCTATTACTTTCGTCAATCACGCGACTTTTCTGATTCAGATGGGCAACATCACCATTCTGACTGACCCGGTCTGGTCAGAGCGCGCGAGTCCCCTTCGTTGGATTGGCCCCAAGCGGGTGCGCAAGCCGGGCGTATCGTTCGAGGGTCTGCCGACAATCGACATCATTCTCCTCAGCCACAATCACTATGATCACATGGATATCGCGACGCTCAAGCAACTCGGGCAACGCTGCGCTCCAGCCGCGTTTGCTGCCGCCGGCGACGCGCGGCTTGTCGGGTCGCTTGGATTTAAAGCTGTGCGCGAGCTCGATTGGTGGGACGCGATTCAATTCAATGACGCGCTCAAGATAACCTTTGTGCCGGCGCAACATTTTTCCGCGCGCGGCCTGTTCGACCGGCAAAAGAGTCTTTGGGGCGGCTATGTGATCGAAAGCGGTGGGCGCCGCATTTATTTTGCCGGCGATACCGGTTACTCAACGCACTTTTCGGACATCAAGAGCCGGCTAGGGCCACCCGATATCGCAATGCTTGGTATTGGCGCCTACGAGCCACGCTGGTTCATGAAACCGATCCACATGAACCCTGCCGAGGCGGTCCGCGCGCATTTAGACCTCGGCGCCAAACGTAGCATCGGCATGCATTTTGGCACGTTCCAGCTTACCACCGAGGCGATCGATCAGCCGCGCGCTGATCTCCAACGTGCCCTCGCCGCAAACGGCATTCCGGCCAGTGAATTTATTACCCCGCACGAAGGTGAAACGCGCATCTATCGGGCTGCCGACATTCCATAACGTGTCATTCGGCGAATCCATCTCATCATTTGAATTAACTTGAAGACAGCGCAGCAACTGCTGGCGGCTGCAGCAGAAATTCGCAGCTGTCGGCTGCTCGCCTTTTGGCCCGCGCAGAGCATGCATAGCATCCCCGTCCCTGTGCTGGAGGTGCCAGCCCAATGCCCGACGGAAACGCCCGCCCCCGACCAAATCTCACTGGCGTTCGCCAACGTCCGCTTTTTGTCCCATAGCGGATATTTCAATCGTGCCGCCGAATGTTCGCTTTAAGGCGTAAAGCGGACATTGGGGCGCCATCCAGTCACGACCGATCTCGCCGTCTGTTGCACGCCGTAACCATTCACCGGTGCCGCGTCATCCGAAATTTTGCAGCATCGCCTCGCGCAGAAACTTCGGCATCTCGCCGAGATCGCCGCTGCCGTATCCATTGGCGACGGCTGCCGACAGCGATGCGAGTGTACCGGCAGATAACGGCATGGGGACGCCACTCAGCGCGCCGGTAGCGACAGCCGACATGATGTCCTTCCGCAACGTACGGATATCGAGGGTCATTTCGGGCTTCTCACCTTTCATCACGCCGATCTTGCTTTTCATCCAGCCGCTCGCGTACGGCGCTTCCTGCAGGACGTCCAACATCTGATCGAGCGTGAGGCCCTGCGTGGCGCCCAGCGCCAGTGACTCCGAGAGTGCCTGGATATAGGCGCCAAGACCGAGGTTGACCGCGAGCTTCATCGCATAGCCGCTGCCATTCGGACCCATATGGGCGATGCGGCGCGTCATCTTCTCCAGGACCGGCCTCGCCTCGTCGAGGTCCTCCGCCCGTCCGCCAACGAGCGCGAACAGTTTGCCGTCCTTGACCTGCGGAATCGTGCCGAGCACCGGCGAGTCGATCAGTCGCGCACCCTTGGCGTCAACCAGCGGCGCGAGCTCGCGCGCGGTCATCGGCTGCAGCGTGCTCATTTCGATAAACAGCTTGCCTTTGACATCACCGGCCAAAAATCCGTCCGGACCGTTGAAAATGTGGCGAACACCATGATCCTCGGTAATGATCGAGATGACGGTTTCCGCTTCGGCGGCCAGGGCGCGGGGATTTGCTGCGATCCGCAGTCCGCTCGCAGCCAGCGCCTTATTTCGGTCGGCAGCGCCATCCCAGCCCACGATGTCAAAACCATGCTCACGCAAGCGGTGGGACATCGCAGTGCCCATTCGACCAAGTCCAACCAAGCCGATTTTCATAATGTGATCCCCGTTGCTGCAACGCACGGTCGTATCGCGTGCGGTACATCGCGTCATGCAGCGGTACGATATTTGACAGCGTTCTTTGCTGGGATAGTCTGTATCGTATCGATGCTACTAGCTAAATTGTGCGGCAACGACAGAATAAATAACAGCCGCTGTCCTTGGGGAGGACGTCATGAAGGTCCGTGTTCAAATCGCGGCAATTGCCATCGTTCTTGCGGCCACATGTACTTCGCTTGTCACGCCCACGCTTGCTGCCGAATACACGCTGAAATGGGCGGTCGTCACACGTGGCGACATGCAGGAGAAATTTGGGCACAAGCTCGCCGAGATCCTTCCGAAAGCCACCAACGGCCGCGTCGAGGTCAAGGTTTTTCCCGGCGGCCAGCTGGGCAGCCCGGCAGCGATGATCGAGGGTCTGCAGCTCGGCACGATCGAGGGTTACGAAAATCCGGCCGACTTCTTTGTCGGCGTCGATGCGCGCTTCGGCGAGTTCAGCATTCCGTTCCTGTTCAAGAGCACCGACCAGGCCAACAAGGTGCTGGGCGATCCGGAATTCAACGCGTACGTGCTCAATATGGCGGAGGCCAAGGGCATCGTCGGTGTCAATCTCGCGGTCGCCGCCGAGTCGCTCTACTTCGGCGCCAAGAAGCCATTGAAGAGTATCGAAGACTTCAAGGGCATGAAGCTGCGCGTCAACGCGACGCCCGCCGAACGCGCGCGCATGGGCGCGTTGGGAGCGACCGCAGTGCCGATGGGCCTTCCCGAAATGATCACCTCACTGCAAAATGGCGTGATCGACGGCACGATGAGCGGTATGTCGATCTACACCAACTTCAATCTTCAGAACGTCGGCAAGACGCTGCTCGAAACGCACGACACGCTGCTGATCTCCTTCGGCGGCCTGAGCAAGGCGTGGCTCGACAAGCTACCGCCCGATCTCAGCAAGATCATCGTGGAGGAAGCGCGCAAGCTTCAGCCATGGGCTCGCCAGACCGCGGTTGACGAGGTCGCGGCGCTGCGCAAGGTGTGGACCGAGCAGCGCGGCGGCGAGATTGTGACGCTGCCTCCGGCCGAGCAGGCCGAACTCGAGAAGCGCCTGCGGCCGATCGGCGCCGAAGTCACCAAGGACAATCCGGCGCTGAAAGAGTTCTACGACAAGATCCAGGCGACCGCGGCGAAATACAATTGATCCAAGACCCGGCGCCTCAAACGGAGGCGCCGGGCGACCACCAAGGGCCGCCGAGCCGGACGATACGGTTTTAGGCCCCGCGCGCACGACGATGCGCCGTTCCGGCGGCTGGGGCTGGCATGACCGACGAACCTAAACCGTCCAAGTCCAAACAGATTGAAGAGCTCGTTTTTATCAAGATGCCGCACGTCGCGGGTGGCATCCTGTTCCTGATCGCCGCCGCGCTCAATATCATCAACGTGATCGCGCGTTACGTGTTTTCGAATCCGATCTTCTGGGCCGAGGAAATCCTCATCTTCATCATCATCTGGGGCGTCTTTCTGGTCGCTGGTGAGATCACCTATCGCGGCGGCCACCTCAACATGGATTTGATCTACTCAACAATGAGCCCACCGTGGAAACGCGCCGTCAACATCGCGATCGCGCTCACCTTGATCGTCTGCACGGTGTACACCGCCATGCAGTCGTGGAAAGTGGTGATGCTGCATTATCGCAATCACGGCGTCACCGCCGGCACCGATATTCCGCTGGTGTTCCCGCACCTGGCGTTGCTATTCGGCTTCACCTTCATGGCGCTCGCGGCAATGGTGCGCATCCGCTCCTACATCTCAGGCAAGTTCGAGTAAGGGGCAGCGATGTATTGGGTGATGGCGATCCTGCCCTTCGTGCTGCTGCTGCTCGGCTTTCCGATTTTCCTGCTGCTGCTGGCCACCTCGCTGGTGATCCTGCTCTTTTTCTTCGATCTGCCCATGGCGGTGGTGCATCAGGACATCTTCAACAGTCTCAACAAGTATGCGCTGCTGGCGGTGCCGTTCTTCGTGTTCGCCGGAGATCTGATGTCGCGCGGCGGCATCTCGAACCGGCTTCTGCGCTGGGTCGCGTCTATGATCGGCGGCTTCCGAGCGCATATCCCCATGACGTCGCTCGGTTTTGCTGCGCTGTTCGGCGCGATTTCGGGCGTAACGACGGCCGCAACCGCCGCCATCGGCACCTTAACGTATCCTCGAATGCGCGAAGCGGGATACAGCGAGCGGTTTGCTTCGGCGCTGATTACGGCGGAAGGCGCGCTCGACAATCTCATTCCGCCGTCGATTGCCATGATCATCTATGGCATCGCGTCGGACACTTCGGTTATCCAGCTGTTCGCCGCCGGCATCGGCCCGGGTCTTCTGCTCGCCGGAATGTTTGGCGTCTACATCTATTATCATTCGTGGCGCGCCGGAATCATGGAGAGCGGGAAATTCTCGTTCAAGGAATTCCTGCTCGCCACGCGGGACGGCGTCTGGGCCATCGGCGCCATCGCCATCATATTCGGCGGCATCTATTCGGGCGTATTCTCGCCGACGGAAGCCGCCGGCGTCGCCTGCATCTACGCGATCATCGTCAGCTATTTCGTCTATCGCGAAACGACGTTGCATGAGATCTTCGAGACCGCCGCGCGTTCGATGTACCTGACCGGACTCATCTTCATCATTGTCGCGGTCGCGGGCCTTTATGCGTGGCTGCTGACCATTAGCGGGATTGCCGAATCCACGGTGTCGCTGATCACCAGCCTGCATTCCGAGCGTTGGGTGGTGCTGTTGGTAATTAACTTGTTCCTGCTGTTCGTCGGCTGCTTCCTCGACCCAGCCTCCGCGCTGATCATGTTGACGCCACTCCTTGCCCCGGTTGCCGCTTCGCTCGGCATCGACCCGATCCACTTCGGCGTGATTGTGGTCATGAACCTGACAATAGGCACGTTCCATCCGCCCTTCGGGCTGAACATCTTCGTATGCCAGGCGCTGTTCAAAACGCCGTCGCAGACGCTTTACATCGGGCTCATTCCCTTCGTGGCGATCGCAATCCTCGCCTTGATGCTGGTGACCTATATCCCGGCCATTTCGCTCTGGATTATGCACCTGCTTGCCTGAGCGGCGGGCACTACGTCGCGATTGAAATCACGATCTTGCCGAAATGCTTGCCGCTTTGCTGATGAAGGTAAGCGGCCTTGGCATCAGAAAAACTGAAGTTTTTGTCGATGGCGGGCTTGAGCTTGTGCAGCGCCACCGCCCTGTTCATCGCGTCGAACATGTCGCGCGAGCCGACATGAATGCCCTGGAGGCGGATCGCCTTGCGGTTGATCATACGGGGGTTGATGGCGCCAGCGCCGGCAAGCGCGCCAATGACGCAGATGGTGCCGCCGGGACGCACTGCATTCATTGACCGCTCGAGCGTGCCCGCGCCACCGACCTCGATAACGAGATCGACACCGGCGCCGCCGGTCTGTTTCAGAATCTCCTGATCCCATTCCGGCTGACTGCGATAATTGATCAGTGCATCGGCGCCCAGTGTCTTGGCACGAGTGAGCTTCTCCTCACTGCTCGAGGTGAGAAAGGTGTGGGCGCCATGCATCTTCGCAAAGGCGAGTGCAAAGCAAGACACACCGCCGGTGCCGAGCACCGCAATGGTCTCGCCGGCCTTGATCTGTCCGGTTTCAACAACGGCGTTCCACGCGGTGAGCGCCGCGCAAGGCAACGTCGCGGCTTCCTCGAAACTCAAATTGCCGGGTATCCTGATTGCGCCGGTCTCGTGGAGCAGCGCGTATTCCGCCAACACACCATCGACCATTCCGCCGAGCGAATTGCGGGAGGCGTCGGCCGGCATGCGGCCGCCGGTCCAGTTGACGAAAAAGGTGCTGGTGACCCGGTCGCCGGGCTTGAATTGCATAACGCCGTCGCCGGCCGCGACGACCTCGCCTGCACCGTCAGACAACGGGATCAGCGGAAATTTGGTGTAGCCATAGGCGCCCTTGATGACGCCCTGATCACGGTAATTCAGCGCGGCGGCGCGCATGCGCACCAGAATCTGCCCGGGCGCCGGTTGTGGATCAGCGCGGGAGGAATTGAGCACCAACCCGTCGAGACCGGTGGTGTCCCGCACCTCATAGGCTTTCATGCCGTCTCCGTGTGACTTTCGAGCATGCCGGCAACATTGTTGAGCGCGCTGCGAAGATTGCCGAACATGGCGATGCCCTCGGCGGCAACCTTGCGCTTGACCGCATGGCCGCGCGCGCCGGGCAAGCGAGGCCGGGCCTCACCTTCCATGGCTTTCGCCTTGCCGATGACCTCAGCGATATGCGTCACGCGCGTGCCGTAGCGTTCGCTGCCGGCAAAGCCATCCGGATTGAGCACCAGAAAGAACTGGCAAATGTTGCTGGGCCGCTTGACCATGTTTTCGTAGGTCACCTGGAAGCCTGGCTCGCCGTCCGAAAGCGCGCTGCACAGGATCTCGACCATCAGCGCAAGGGCGTAGCCCTTCGGCCCGCCGATCGGCAGCAGCGAACCTTTCACCGCGACAGCAGGATCGATCGTCGGCCGGCCGCTCGGATCGAGCGCCCAGCCTTCCGGAATCGTCTTTTGCCCGGCCGCCAGCGCATGGCGGATGCGCGAACGCGCGACCACCGCAGTTGCCATATCTGCAATGACCGGATCGGTGCCGGGGACGGGAAACGCTACGCCAATTGGATTCGTGCCGAGCAGCCCCTCGGTCCCGCCAGTTGGCGCGATCGCCGGCATGGCATTGGTCAAGGCGATGCCGATGAGTCCATGTTCGGCGGCACGGTCGGCATAGTAGCCGGCGGCGCCGAAATGGCTGCTGTTGCGTATTGCAACCGCGCCGAGTCCGAATTGCCTGGCGATGCCAATAGCCATATCGATGGCACGACGGCTCGCCACCAAACCCAGGCCGTTATCGGCGTCGAGGACGGCACAGCAGGACATGGCCTGCGTCGTGGCGAAAGCGGGGCGAGTCTTGATCGTGCGGTCGAGCAGCCCGCGCACATACAGCGGCAGATGCACGACACCGTGCGAATCCGAACCGTGCAGTTGCGCCCATAACGCGACTTCCGCGCCAATCGCGGCGTCCTCGTGGGGCACCCCGCAATGCTCGAACGTGTCTGACACGAGGCGCGACAGCTTTGCCGGCTCCACGTGCTCGCTCGCCGCAATCTCGCGAAGCCTTTCGGCCAGCAATGCTATGTCTGCCATCGAAGCCTTCACTTTGGAGCCGCGCCGGGGAAGAAAGCCTCGGCGTTGCGGTGAAAAATTTTTTCGTAGACGTCGTCCGCATAACCGAGCGTTCGCCAGTCGTCGACCAGACGCTCCAGCGTCAATGTCGGCCAGTCCCAGCCGAACATGATGCGGTCCTGCAGGCGCCAGCCAATCTCTTTTTTCAGGGCCGGCGTGAAATATTTCGGTGACCAGCCATGCACCTCGTAGGAAACGTTAGCTTTGTGCAGCAGGATGGCGATCATGTCGTCTTGCCATGGCCAGGCGGGCCGCCCGGCCAGAATCTTCAGCTCAGGAAAACGCGCCGCGACCCTGTCGACATGGCGCGGGTGGCCATCCTCGAGGATGATACCCTTCCCGCCCGGCATGCCCTGACCGATACCGGTTAAGCCGGTCATGATCAGCACTGGCGCACCGATCTCGATCGACAGCTTGTAGAACGGGTCCCAGACCGGGTCGCTGGCCGGATGGCCAAGGCTGTTTTGGCTCTGGCAAAAGCCAAGAAATCCGCTCTTTTTTGCCGCCAGCCGCGCATATTCCTTCAGCCAGAAATCCTTCATAGCAGGGTTTGCAGCAAGCCAATTGCCATAGACAACGTCCGAATTCTTGCGCGCAAAGTCGGCGGCATAGTCATTGGAGGCACGGATTTCATCCTCATTGGTCATCCGCCATGTGCGGTAGATGTCGAGGATGGTGCGGACCTTGCGCTGGCGGAATCCATCGGCCATCTGCTCTTCGGTCTCGAACGTTCGCTTGCGTTTGAAGACGCGCTGCGCCTGCTCGTAGTCCTCCTGCGTGGCGTGATGCAGCCCCGCTTTCGTCGAGAAATGCGAATGGCAATCGAAATAGCGCATGGATGGGGTCATTTCTTCTCGTAGCGTTGATCGAGGATGCGTTTGGGCTTGCCTTCGCGGCCGCGATTCGACCATTCCATGAGCGCGTCTTCCGGCACCAGTTCAATATTGAGGCGCAGGCCGAGGTCGGAATGTAGCCGCTTTTCGATATGTTCCTTCAGGCCATCCCACCCCGAGGCGTCGTCGCGCACCTCGACCTTCACTGTCATTTCGTCGCGCACGACCCCATCGCTGACTGTACGCTCGGCGATACACAACCATTCGCCCGTGGTGCGGTTGTCGCTTTTGATCGCCGGCAGGCAGGCTTGCGGCCAGATGCTGACGCCGCGGATGCGGACCATCGTGTCGCTGCGGCCCAACATTTTCTGCATGCGGCGGAAGCAGCTACCGCATTCGCAGCGGTCAGTCGCGACAATGCGGGTCAGGTCACGCAGATTGAACCGGATCATCGGCTGCTGGCGGCGGTGCAAAATCGTGCACACCATGTTGCCAATTTCGCCATTGGCGACGGGATTGTTGTCTTCCACGCCGACGACCTCGAAGAATGTGCTGTCCTCGTGGAAATGCATGCCGGATTTATGTTGGCACTCGAAGGCGCCCATACCCATCTCGTGCGTGCCATACATGTCGTAGACGTCGCAGCCCCAAAGGCTTTCAAGCTGGTTGCGGAAGGCGTTGTCGGTATCGGGCCCAAGCCCGCAACCGAGGAATTTCGTCTTGAGATCCCGGACGTCGAAATTCAGTTCGTCACGCGCGACCTTGGCGAGCTGCGTGGCGTATTCCGGGCGCACATACCAGACATTGGTGCCCCACTCCTGCGCGATCTCGATCTGCCGCCGCGACGATGTTACCGCACCGGTGCCCGTGGTGATCGGCAGCGCGCCAAGATAGTCGTGGCAGGCCTTGTAGCAGCACCACCCGGCATTTCCGAGCGAGCAGGTGTGCGGAATCTGCACGCGGTCGCCGGGGCGCACGCCGCAGATGTAAAGCACGCGGGCATGGGTGAGCCCGTTCAGCTCCCATTCCTGCGGCGCATAAAGTGTGGGCCGGGGCTTGCCGGTAGTGCCACCGCTGGTCTGCAACTTCATCGGCGTCGTCTGCATGCGCCTGGTGACGTCACCATTGATCAGGCCGAAGGGCGGGTTCTCTTCCTGATCCTTCTTGATGTCGGCAGAATCGAACATCGGCAGCTTCACGATGTCGTCGATGCTCCTAATGTCGCCCGGCTCGAGACCTTCGGCTGTCCAACGCCGCTTGTAGAATTCGTTCTGCCAGCCCGTTTTCATCAGATCGAGGAACTGCTCGTTCTGGAACGCGCGGATTTCGTCGGCCGCCCATTTCCACCGCATGTTCGCAAACACGTCCGGGACCGGGTAGCGCTTGTAAAGCGCGTCCCAGTCGATCGACCTGTGATAGATCGGCAGCGATGTTTCCGTCAGCGTACGCTCCATAACCGACATTTCAGTCTCCGTAGCAATCCCCGCGCGGGGACGCTGCCAACCGCATCTTTGCCGATCAATGCGGGGCGATTACGTTTTGTAGTCCGGCGCGTCCCGGTCGAGCTTGCGCAGCAGCGCCCGCCAGGTCATCTGATTGAACGGCGCATTGCCGTCGGTGATAATGCGGGCCTGCCCGATGGTCGCGTCGAGCACCGGCTGCGGCGGAACATAAGGCTTGATGCCACCGGCCATGGACCGCACTTGCGTTTCGCAGGCGCGGATAACCAGGAAGGCCAGCATATAGGCCTCATGGATGGTGTGACCCCACAGGACAAAGCCGTGGCCCCGTTGCAGCACGATCTGCTTGTTGCCGAAATTCTTTGCCAGCCGATGACCTTCCTCGTCGGTCGACAGCAGGCCTTCGTAGTCGTGGTAGCCGACGGGCCCGAGCCACATGGCATATTGGTTGCCGGGAATGATCCCCTGCTCCTGCATCGCCGCCGCGGTCACGTATTTCGTGTGCAGATGCATGACACATTGTGCCTGCGGAAAGGCGTCGTAGATACCCTTATGGAACGGAAAGGCGAACTTGTGCGGCAACTCATCGCTTGGCTCGACGTGATTGCAGTTCTCGTCGAGCTTGTGCAGGTTCGACGCCGTCACTTCCTCAAACAGGATGGCGGCCGGATGCATGAGAAATTGTTTCGGATGACCTGGAACGCGCGCGGACAGATGCGCGAACAACAGCTCATCCCAATTCTGTAGCGCGGCGAGCCGGAAGGCGGCGGCAAGATCGACGCGGGCCTTCCATTCCTCCGGATCCATGGCCAGCTTGCGCGCACGAGTGGCACTCGTAGAGGCCTGCATGGCGTTTCTCCCTTCTTTTTGCTTCAGCAAATTATGTCCGGCGGGAACCTTGTTGTCCATCGGCGCGCGCCAAAGCACCGCGCGGAATGGACGAATGGCCTGCAACGCAGCGTGGTAATGGTGGGCAGACGCCGGCTATCGGGGCGGTTGCGTTTCACAGCGTCGGGATTGCGTCCGCTCCGGGTTCGAGCAATGCTGAGAGGGACGCAATCCAAGATCATGTGATGGCTGACGTCACCGGTCTCAACACGCGCCCACGCCGAGCGCCGCCTCGAATCGACGAAACGAAGGTTTCGCAGGCGTTGCAGGATTTGTTTGCGGGCTGGCGACGATCACTCAAAGAGCCCTTCAAGGGATTGACTGCGAACGGCGAAATCGAACGCGGATTGTTTCCGTTGCGCAAGACCGGCGTATCGGTACAACCGATGATCGATGCCGCGCGTGCGTTCCTGAATTCACTCGACCGCGACCAGCGCGCGGCGGTGCACTTTGACGTCGACGGTGAAACGTGGCGGACCTGGAGCAATATCCATCGCAATCTGATGCGCCACGGGCTCTGCCTCGCCGAGCTTGGCGACCAGCAGCGTGAACTCGCTTTTGGCGTTTTGCGGGCCGGCCTGGGGGTGCGCGCTTTTGAAACGGCCCGCAATGCGATGAAGCTCAACGAGCATCTCGCCGAGCTGACCGGTCTGCCCGACGAATTCGGCGAGTTCTACTATTGGATCAGCATTTTTGGCGAGCCCTCCCCAGATGCACCGTGGGGCTGGCAGTTCGACGGGCACCACTGCAACATCAATTGCTTCGTGCTTGGCGACCAAATGGTCTTGTCGCCGATGCTTCTCGGGTCCGAACCTGTGCTCGCCGAATCCGGCGCCTATAAAGGCACCACCGTCCTGCGTGAGGAAGAGGCGGAAGGTTGGGCGTTCATGAAAGCACTGACACCGAAGCAGCGCGCCAAGGCGGTGATCGGGATGGATCTGCCATTCGATGGCTACGCCTCGGGCTTCAAGGACAATATTGTTGTTCCTTACGGCGGCCTGCCGGCCACCGCTATGACCCCGGGACAACGGCATCAGTTCATCGGCCTGATCACGCTATATACGGATCGGCTCCCGGTCGCTCATGCGAAGGTTCGTTTGGAAGAGATCCGCCAAGACCTCGAGAGGACTGTTTTCGCCTGGATCGGCGAGTTCGATCCGGTGAGCCCGTTCTACTACCGCATCTACAGTCGGGTGATCTTCATTGAGTTCTATCACCAACCGGGCGTCGCATTGCCGAATACCGGATACAACAGGCGCCACGCGCATGCGCTGGTGCGCACGCCCAATGGCAATGATTACGGTCGAGATTTGCTCAATCAGTATCGATCACTGTAACTGCGCGAAGCGCGGAAGGATTCCTTGCGCATTGCTCGCCATGACCTTCCGGCGAAGCTTGTCGTCGAAACCATCGAAGGTGCGAACAGCGGCCACGGTGTCGCGCATGACCTTTTCCACATTGCGGGCGGAAGGATAGTCAGTTCCGAACAAAATGTGCGATGGGTCGGCGACATCGAGCAACGCCCGTAACGCGAGCGGCGAAGGCGACTGAGCGACGTCGTAGTAGAGGCGTCTGAGATAGGCGGCGACTCCGTCCGGTATCCGCTCGCGAACCTTGGGATCGTCATCGAGGCCGCATAACCGGAACATCAGAAACGGCGTCACGCCGCCCATGTGCGGCATGATCCATCGGATGTTGGGAAATTTCGCCAGCATCCCGGTGTAGAGCATGTTGGCGATGGCGCGGGTGGTGTCGAAGGTGAGTTCGGTATAGCCGGCAGGAAACGCGTATTGCGGCATATTCAGCGCGGGCGGTCGCTGCGGATGCACGAAGACGACGGCGCGGCGGCGGTCGAGTTCGGCATATAGCTCGTTCTCTTCAGGGTGGCCGAGATACCGATGTCCCGTGTGGGTTTGCAGATTGATGCCATCGATCTTGAGCACGTCAAGGGCGTGTTCCACATCGCGGCAGGCGGTCTCAACGTCCGGCAGCGACACGAAACCCATGGCGCCGAATTTGCCAGGATGGTCAGCGACCATCTGCGCCATGACCTCATTGCAGGTCTTGACCAGTCGTTTTGTGAATTCGACATCGCCGAAATAGGCCCCCGGCGAGGCGATCGACATGAGTACGGCATCGATTCCGAGTTCGTCCATTAACTCGAGCTGCCGCGTTACGCTCCATGCCGGCCAGGGGTTTTCCCCGCTGCCCAGCACGCCGACGCGTGCAAGTTCGCTTTTGTAGATATCGGGAATGACGTGCTGGTGGACGTCAATGAGGGGCATGTTCGCTCGCTCCGGCACGCTGACTGGCGCGCGCATGTTATGGATTTGCCAAGTTTTGCGCCAGTCTCATCGGCCAAGCAATTGGCCGCGGACATGGCGTCACATGAGCGGCTTTCCGCGAATATCGATCGCTTTGTCGATCTTGATCAGCACGCCGATGCCGGCTTCGGCGCCGGCGTGGGTTTGCTCGCGTGGCAACAGGCTGGCGAAAATAGCTTCGCGCACGGAGCCGCTGTCATGCAGTTCGGCGCTGCCGAAGAACCGCAGGAAACCGCTCTCGAGCACGCCATCGCGTTGTGCTTTGAAGTTGGCATAAATCACGCACACGCGTCTGTCGTGCGACAGATTCTCCAGCACCGCGCGCTTGGAGCGTTCCCACCATGCCAGGTGCACGTCATCGAACAAGATCATGCTGCCCTTAGGCGTGATGTTTGGCCCCTGTGGCCCGCTCGTGGCGAGCAGGCAGGGATAGCCGTCGTCCCAGGCGTTGCGGATCAGGGTCTTGATGGTGTCTGAGAGCGGCATGGAAATGACCTGTAGTTTCCGGAGACGGCGAGTCTATCACGGTCACCCTGTGAACTAACAAGCCACTGTTTGCGCAACGTCCGGTTTACCCTCAAACTCAAGGATCGAGGGGCGGCGCAACGCTTGTATTGCCACCGAGATTTGGGGCATGAATGGTAGCGGAAATCAACGCGCGTATGACAGCAAATAAATTCGGGGTCGGCCAGCCAGTTCGCCGTACTGAGGATCCGCGATTCGTCATGGGACGCGGAAACTACGTCGACGACATCAATCTGCCGCGCCAATGCTACGGCGCATTGGTGATGTCGCAAGTTGGACACGCGCTTATCAAGACAATCGACGTGAATGAGGCCGTGCGGGCGCCCGGTGTTCTTTGTGTCCTGACTGCGCACGATGTGCAGACGGAAGGGCTCGAAAGCCTATCGCCGGTCATGCCCGAAGACATGGGCGGGCCAAAGGGCTTTCGGACCCTCCGCCCGATCCTCGTAGGTGATAAGGTCCGCGCCGTCGGCGACCGGCTCGCTTTTGTTATCGCCGAGACCGCGCTGCAGGCGCGGGACGCCGCCGAGCTCGTGCGTGTCGATTACGAAGTCTTGCCGGCAGTGGTCACGGTCGAGGACGCGACGAA
>DASSIJ010000348.1:0-3113 GCA_035692045.1 Pseudolabrys sp.
ATTTCCAAATTCGAGAAGGAGCGTTCTACCCAGGAAGGTGTCGATCGCTATAATGCGGCGGTCGATCGTGCCAACAATGCATTTTACACCTTTCCCAAGCCAACCATCGCAATGATCCGCGGCTATTGCATCGGCGGCGGGGTCGGTCTCGCTCTCTGCTGCGACATGCGCATCTGCACGGAAGGTTCGAAGTTCGGCGTACCGGCGGCGAAGCTCGGCCTCGGCTATCGCTTTGATGGCCTCAAGAAACTTGTCGATCTGGTCGGCCCGTCCTTCGCCAAGGAAATATTCTTTACCGCGCGGCAGTTTACGGCCCAAGAGGCGCAGATGATGGGCCTGGTCAATCGTGTGCTGCCCGATGCGGAGCTCGAGGGCTTCGTCAAGGACTATGCCGACACCATCGCGGCAAACGCGCCGCTGACGGTTGATTCCGTCAAATACATTGTCGGCCAGGCTGTCACCGACGAGAGCAAGCGCGATCTGGAGAAATGCGACGCGTTGGTGCAGGCGTGTTTTGCCAGCAATGACTACAAGGAAGGCCGCAAGGCGTTCATGGAGAAACGTAAACCGGTGTTCACCGGCTCATAAGCAAAAATAGCCGCAACAAGCGGCGGGTTCAGGGAGGAAGCGCGTGGCGTCCGTCGAGTTGCGAGACTTGACCAAACGATATGGCACCGTCGCGGTAGTCGACGACATATCGCTCACCATCGAGCACGGCCATCTGGTCTGTCTGCTGGGTCCATCCGGATGCGGCAAGACAACGACTTTGCGGCTGATCGCCGGGTTCATCGAGCCGAGTGCGGGTGAAATCCGCGTTGGCGACAAATTGGTTTCGTCCCCGGCAAACACCTTGCCGCCCGAGCGCCGCAACATGTCGATGATCTTCCAGAGCTATGCGCTCTGGCCGCACATGACGGTCGAGGAGAATATCGTGTATGGCCTGAAACTGCGTAAGCTGGACCGGGTCACCATCGGCAAGAAGCTGGACGCGATATTGTCCACCACCAAGCTCGCGCCGCTGGCGCAGCGTTATCCGGGTGAGTTATCGGGCGGTCAGCAGCAGCGCGTGGCGCTGGCGCGGGCATTGATCGTGGAGCCGGAGACGCTGTTGCTCGACGAGCCGCTTTCAAATCTTGACGCCAATTTGCGCGAAGAGATGCGTTTCGAGGTGCGCCGTCTGCACGACGCCTATCGGTACACCACGGTCTATGTCACGCACGACCAGTCGGAGGCGATGACGACGGCCGATCTTATTTGCGTCATGAACGGCGGAAAAATCGAGCAATCGGGCAGCCCGGAGGAAATCTACGATCGTCCTCGCTCGGAATTCGTCGCGCGTTTTATCGGATCGAGCAACGTCATCAAGGGCATAGGTCTCGATGTTGCCCGGATCGATTTCGCGGGCACTCCGTTGCGTTGCATCGGCGAGAAAATCAATTCAGGGGCGCCGACGCCGGTGTCCATCCGCCCGCATGACATAGCAATATCTGCTGCTCAACGGCAGGGTGAGAACATCGTGCCGGCGACCGTTGTGCGGCAGGTCTTTCTCGGTGCCAGCAGGGACTATATGGTTGAGGCAAAGGATGGCACACAACTGCGCGTCGTCACCGCCGCCGGCGAGAGTATTCCACAAGGCAGCGCTGTCTGGCTGCACTTGCCGCCCGACCGTTGCCGTGCGCTGAGCGGATAACAATATCGCGGGCGAAACAACAAGAACAGAATTATGGAGGATACGTCGATGAAGGGTTCAGGAATTACTCGCCGTGGCGTGTTGGTTGGCTCGAGCGCACTTGCCGCGGGCGCTGTATTTTCAACCAGGGTTATGTCTGCGGCGCCGCCGGCGACTGCGATCACTCCGCAGCTGATCGAAGCGGCAAAAAAAGAGGGCAAGGTCGTCTGGTACACCTCGGTCGACCTGCCGCTCGCGGAAAAGATCGCCAAATCATTCGAGGCAAAATTCCCCGGTGTCACCGTACGCGTCGAACGCACTGGCGCGGAGCGCGTGTTTCAGCGCATCGGTCAGGAGTATGGCAGCAATATCCACGCAGTTGACGTCGCAAACTCATCCGACGCCGCACATTTCATCGTCTGGAAAGGTCAGGGGCTTCTGGAAGCCTACGTGCCCGAGGATGTTGCCAAGGTCTATCCGGCCGAGCACAAGGACCCCGACGGCATGTTTGCCAGCTTCCGGGTCTGGGTCTCGATCATCGCTTACAACACCAATCTGGTGAAAAAAGAAGACGCGCCCAAAAGTTTTGCCGATCTGCTCGATCCCAAATGGAAGGGCAAGATCGTCAAGGCACATCCGGGATATAGCGGCACCATCATGACCGCGACTTACCAGATGCAGCGCGATCTCGGCTGGGGCTTCTTTGAGAAACTGGCCGCGCAGAACGTCATGCAGGTCCAGTCGTCGGCGGATCCGCCAAAGCGGCTGGCGCTCGGCGAGCGTGCGGTGATGGCAGACGGGAATGAATACAACATCTTCCAAATCGCAGAGAAAGACGGGCCTGTCGCGCCGGTTTATGCCACGGAGGGCTCACCGCTCATTGTCGGTCCCACCGGCATGTTCAAGGCGGCCCCCAATCCGAATGCCGCGCGTCTGTTCTGCAGCTACAGTTTCACAGCTGAATGCCAGCAGCTGATCATTGATGTCGGGGGTCTGCGCTCTATGCACCCTGATACCAAGGAAAAGCCAGGGCGCACGCCGTTCAAACAGATCAAGGTCATGAAAGACGATCCCGCCGCCGTCGAGAAGATGAGCGACGAGATCAAGCAGCGCTACGTCACGATCTTCCACGTCTGAGCAACATCCGCGCCGTCCGAGTGCGGCGCATCAGTCTGTCGTGCCCGGGAATGGAATTAGTGATGACATGACGATTGCCTTGCCTGCCCACGCCGAACGCCGTCGCTTCGGAATCGATGTTTCGACGCCGGTCCTCTATGTGTTCGCAGCCATTCTCTGCGTGCTGATCATACTGCCGCTGTCGTGGTTGTTGCTGTACAGCCTGACCGATCCCAAGGGTGCTTTCACGCTTGGCAATTTCTACCGGCTGTTCACGGAATCCTCGTTCTATGATCCTCTCGTCACCACTTTCATCCTCGCCACGTCA
>DASSIJ010000349.1:0-4179 GCA_035692045.1 Pseudolabrys sp.
CCGCCGAGCAGCGCTTGCGCGCGCGCCGTGGTGGCGCCGGCATAGATGAAGTCGTATTCGCCGGGCTTGAGACCGTTCGGCGCTAGCATACGATCGGCATAGAGGCGGGTGATGTCCTTGGCGCCGCCGACCGAGATCACCTTGCCCTTGAGCTCTTTGAGGCTCTTGATGTTCGGCTTGGCCATGATGACGTAGGGTGGCGCCTGGATCTCGAAGCGGGCGAGCGCGAGCGCCGCGCCCTGATCGATGGCGCGGATCGGATCCACCAGTCCGGTGGACATCGTCATATCGAGCGAGCCGGCCGCGAGCTGCTGGATGACCGCGGCGCTGGCCGGGACATAGACCAGATCCGGCTTGATGTTCTCGGCGGCAAAGAAGCCTTTATCGATGCCGATGAAGACCGGCCACAGATTGGCCGAGGGCGAGCCCACCGTGCCGATCGTGACGGTATCCACCGCGCGCACGGGTGCGGCGAATACCCACGCGCTCACGACGAAAGCCAGCGCTGCACATGCGGATGTCCTCATGACTGGCATGATGGTCCCTCCTCTATCGATTTGCGCTCTAATTGCGGCACGCCGCGACGCTCTGCCGGTTGGCCGGCTGGTCATCATCGTGCCGGTTTATGCAAGCTCGCAAGAATTATCTACCCGAACGGCTTCTCGGCCGCGAGCCGTTGTACGGCCTCTTTTGCGATGCTCGTATCGACCACGCGGTCCTGCGGGACTTTACGTTCGACCATCTTGAAGGTATCCGCCCAAAAATCCTGCTGCGCCATGATCGAGGCGATATTCGGGGTTCCGTCCTCTGCGATCCACTCCCAGTGCGGAGCGACTGCTTTGAGAAGAGCCTCGTCGCGAGGCACTATGGATTTGACGATTAGCTTGAGCGTGTCCCCATGCTTGTCAGGCGCGCCGGCGACCTGATTGAACAGGCGCCCCGCCTGAATGCAAGCCATGGCGTATCGGACAACCGTCTCCCGCCGCCGCTCCAGCATATCATCGCGAACCGTATGCATCGCGACCTGCGAGTCCGGAAGAATTTCGTCGCGCGAAAACAAGATCCGGCAAAACCCCTGATTTTGGCCGAGATAGGCGAGGTGGTAGGTGATATCGGCGACATCCACCTGCTTCTGCCCGAACTGCTTGATGATGTCGGGCTGGGGCACCGAGGTTTGCCATTGAACATCCTTTACAGGGTCGAGACCGGCCAGCTTCAGCGCGGAAGCGAGCCCATACTGATTGATGCTGCCTGCCGCGCCCACGGCAGCGACCTTGCCCCGCATCCGCGCAAGGTCGGGCAGAGTCTTGATGCCGGCATCGTAGTGATCGCTGCGAGCGACGACGGTGGTCACTGCGCGACCGCGGCGGCCTTGACCATTGCACAGGAACGCGCGGAACGGCCCGCCTCGATAGATCGAGTTGAAGAAGCCGGCGTTCGGCGTCATCACGCCCAACTCGACTTCGCCTGACAGCATCGGTGCGACGACCAAGGCACCGTCCATGAAGACCTTCATTCGAATATCCAGACCCACCTTGGAAAAATACCCGAGGTCGTTGGCCAGGAAGATCGTTGCCTGATTGATGAAGGGGGATAGGCCGATATTCAGCGTGTCCTGTGCTTGAGCCCTCACGCTGCTGGCACCGGCGAACGCGGCCAGTCCCGCCGCGCCGGACGTGGTCAGCAACCTTCTGCGAGATACTTTCTTCATGTCATCGTCCTTTCGGTCGCCGAAGCGGTCGGCTTGAGCCAAGCGGATTTCGCGCGGTCGGACAGTCCCGCCTTTGTTACGATCTCTTGAGCCCTGGTGCGCGCGCGGGCGAACAAGCCCTTCACATCGTTTAACCTTACGAGTTTGTGATTCCGAACGACCTCGCAACCGTTCACGAACACGGTATGCGCGTCGGGTCCACGAGCGGAGAAGACAAGGCTGGCAATCGGATTGTTCGCCGGGCTGGAATGCGGCGTATCGAGATCGAATAGAGCGATATCGGCGAGCTTGCCAGGTTCGAGCGATCCGATCTCGCCATCCAGCCCCAGTGCCTTTGCTGCGTTAATAGTGGCCATTTCAATGCAGCGCTCAGGCGGCATGATGGTTGGATCGAGATGTTTCACTCCTTGCAGGAACGAGCAAGCCTTCATCTGTTCGATCATGTCGACCGAGTCATCGACCATCGGGCCGTCAGAACCGAGCGCGACGTTGACGCCAGCCGCCATCGCGGTGGCCGCGGCGCCGATGCCGCCGCCCCGCACCGCTTCGCTGGTCGGACAATAAACGAGACTGGCGCCGCTGTCGGCGATCAGCCGAAGGTCGGTCGACGTGCAGTTGATGCCGTGCACCAGAATCCACGACGAATCGAGAAGGCCCATTTGCATCAGCATCTGCGCGTCGGTCTGCCCGGTCTTGCGCAAGATTTGCAGGTAGCTCTTGTCGAAAGATAGCGTCCCTCCGGAGATGTGCGCGGCAAGCTTAAGGCCGTGCCGATCGGCGAGTTTTTTGCTCTCGATCAAGAGTTCTGGCGATGTGAGCTTCTGCTCGACGAACACCGAGGCGCATTCGGCCACGAGGCATATTCGCGTGAGACCTTCATGGAGGCTCTTCCAGCGAGGGATAAGCTCTTCAATATAGGCGATCTCTTCGGTGATGTTGCGCGGATGGCGCGGATTGCCCGGCAGCCGGCACTGGACCTCCTTGCCGATGACCTGCCGAATACCGATCTTGGCGGTCGGCTCTGCAATGCGCCGCAGCAACGCCTCGCTCGTGGTGGTACGCAAATGGTTGAGGCAGCAGGTCGTTCCGGTGCTCAGCATATCGATCGCCGCGAGATAGGAGGTGAGCTCCATGTCGTCGTCGGTGAGGTGCGGCAGCACTGGGAACACAAGGTTGGGAAACCAATCTTCCAGCAAAAGCCCGTGGCCCATGCCCTTGAACAGATGGTAATAGAAGTGCTGGTGCGCATTGATGAGGCCGGGAATGACCGCCATCCCGCGTGCGTCTATGGTGCGCTCGACGGCTTCCGTCGGGAGCTCCGCTGAACCGCCGACGCGTTCGATCTTACTGCCATCGATAAGAACAAATCCGCCCGGATGCACGCTTCGGCAATGATCGACGGTTATCACGTAACCGTCCTTGATCAAGACTCTGGTCATGTCCCAAGTCTTCCCCTAGAAGCCGCAACCGTACCACGCGCCACAGCGTTGCGGGCGGAGCAGTTCACCGGCAGCGTTGAGGTCATGACGGTCATACCTGCCCCACACTTCCCAGCGCCATGGCTTCTTCCTCCACAGCGGGAGCTACACCGCCATCGAGAGTGCGGAAAGCCGCTACGCGTTGCTTGCATTGATACACGCTGCAGCCCATTCGTGGTCGGTAAGCTCATCGCACATGATTCGAAGCTCCCCCGAGATAGTCCGCAAAGGTCTGAGTAGCGAGGGACTTGCTGAGATCGGTGCTAATTTGCTGCGTCTCGCAATTTACGCGCTCGGAATGATTGGCAACATGAGCCACGGCCGGCGATTTTCGGCAAAGTGCAATGTGTTTGTGCCACCGAAGATTTCTGCCGGCCGATTGCGCGGCTCATTGTGAGTGAACGGACCAACGCCGCGCAGCGGATACGGTACATGCGGCGCGACCACTGAATTGCCACCATATTCATAATCATGGCCGCGGATCGTCAGCGCGACCCGATAGCCGGGCGGCACCACGATGCAGGTTGGCGACAATTCGATGTCGAGTTCGACCGGTTCGCCTGGCGTCAGCGGCTGAACTTCGTCATGCGCGTGGAAGGGACGGTACGGCAGGCTGCGCTCACTGTCGAGCTTGCGATGCGAGGCACGTAGCCAGCCCTGCGAAATCGGCGTGTGAGGGTCCTGCGCACCCTGGAACGTCACTTCACTCCCATCCGGCGCGAACACGCGCAGCACGAGGAATAGGTCGGCATTCGCGGTCGATGACGAGATGAAAAGCTTTGCCGCCACCGGGCCGGTGATTTCCATAGGCTCCTTGAGCGGCTCCGTGCTGAAAGTAACTCCCTCGCTCAGCGCCTCGTAGTCGATGCGCGCCGCGGTCCCGACGGGCTCAAGCAGCAGGCTGTGTCGGTGCGGGTCGAGATAGAATTTATTCCATTGCGTGCGGGCAAGCGGCCATTCTTGCTCGTGACGCTCGACGAATTTCTCTTC
>DASSIJ010000350.1:0-2883 GCA_035692045.1 Pseudolabrys sp.
TTTTGTCGTCCTGTTCGCCGTATTTTTCTGGAGCTTCCTGTGGGGAATTTCCGGAGCGTTCATCGGCGCGCCTATTGCGATTGCGATCCTCGCAATCTGCGCGAAGCACGAATCAACGCAATGGATTGCATTGCTTCTGTCAGGGCACGACAGGCAGGCGGCTGAGATACCCCGGAAAAAATGAGGGGCGGGATTTTATTCCCGCCCCTCAAGTCCTTTACGCAAACAACCGGTTGAAAGACTTCTTTTTCTTCAGGCCTTTCCAACCGGGAGGGCAACGAACCTCACCGCTTCGGCGGTTTTCACCCGCATCAGCACCGCAGTCTTGCCCGCGGTACGCGCTTCGCTGAGTGCCTTGCGCACGTCTGCTGCATTTGCAACGCCCTTGCCGCCGACATCCAGAATCACGTCGCCGGTCTTGATACCCCGCTCGGCTGCAGGCCCGTTGGGATCAACGCCAACCACCGCGACACCATTGTCGCCCGAACCGGCGACTTCCTTGGCGGGGGCGAGGCTGAGCCCCAGGCGGGGAGAACCCTCGGTCGAGGTCCCCGTGTCGGCCTTTGCCTGCTGCTGGTTTGGCATCGTGCCGAGGGTGAGATCGATGTTTTTGATCTCGCCTTTGCGCGCCACCGTCAGTTTGACGCTGGTGCCAGGAGCCATCGTTCCAACCTTGCGGGCGAGATCACGCGAGTCCTTGATCGCCGCGCCGTTCATCGCGGTGATCACGTCGCCCGCCGCAATACCGGCTTTCAGTGCCGGGCTGTCGGCTTGCGGTTCGGCGACGATCGCGCCTTCAGCCTTTTTCAGGCCAAGGCTGTCGGCGATTTCCGCCGTGACAGGCTGGATCTGGACGCCCAGCCACGCGCGATCGACGAACCCGCGCTCCTTGAGCTGAGCCACGACGGTTCTTGCAGTATCGGCCGGGATATCAAAGCCGATTCCGACCGAGCCACCGGACGGAGAGAAGATTGCCGTGTTCACGCCGATCACATTGCCATCCATATTGAAGGCTGGTCCGCCCGAGTTGCCCTTGTTGATGGGCGCGTCGATCTGGATGTAGTCGTCGTAGGGACCGGAACCGATGTCGCGTCCGCGCGCGGAAACGATGCCGGCTGTGACCGTACCACCAAGACCAAACGGGTTGCCGACCGCCACGACCCAATCACCGACGCGCGGATCGCGGTCGGCGAACTTCACGAAGGGGAAGCTCTTGTCGGATTCAACCTTGATCAAAGCGAGGTCGGTTTTCGCATCGGTCCCGACAACTTTCGCCTTGTAGACAGCGCCGTCGTCCGTCGTAACCTGAACGGTCTTGGCGTGATCGACAACGTGATTATTGGTTACCGCGTAGCCATCAGCGGAGATAAAGAAGCCGGAACCCTCGCCAGTGACGGCGCGCTTATTGTGCGGCATTCCTTGCGGCATTCCTTGCCGCATTCCGGGACGGCCGAATTGCTCGAAGAATTTGTCGAGTCCGCCCGGCATCTGCGGCATTGCATTGTTGTCGCTGCCCTCACCCGTGCCGGTTGTTTCCGATTCATCAACTTTGACCCGGACCGAGATCACGGCCGGCTTTACTTTTTCAACGACATCGGCAAATCCGGCAGATCGCTGTGCGCTGTCCGCATGCGCGGGCGTGGCCAGGGAAACCTGACCCAATCCATTGAAGGTCGACGGCCCAGCCGCGACCGCGGCAACAACAAGCCCGGCAGCCGATGCAAGAAGCACCAGCCGTCGCGCAGACGAACTCGTGCGCTGCAAAGAGCCACGGAATATTTGATTCATGTCTTCGTTCTCCATCGCCAAATCTCTGAGGTCTCAGAGTGATCGCGCGATAGATAGGCGAGCGCGCATTACGGCAGCCTTTCGTCTCAATTGAATTTTCTTAATGTTCGCGCCCGGGCTGAGCATTTTGCGCGATGGCCCTAGGTCCAATTGTCGCAGCAGCCCCAAGGCGCGATTCTCGCGCACCTCTGACTCACCAAGGGTCCATGGAACAAGTAGCCACATCTTCCGGAGGTGCAGCGATGTCCAGGCTTATGAAGTCTTTCGCAACTGTCGCACTGATCTTCAGTCTTATCGCCTTCGCGCCCGTTAGCGCCGAAGCGCGTTGGGGCGGCGGGTGGCATGGAGGTGGCTGGGGTGGTGGCTGGCGCGGCGGCGGATGGGGTTGGGGCCCGGCATTCGCCGTGGGCTTCGCTCCGGCGTTTGCCTGGGGTGTCGGACCCGGCTGGGGCTGGGGTCCGGGTTGGGGCAATCCCTACTGGAATACAAGCGGACGCTGCGGCTGGGTGCCTGTTCGTGTCTGGCGATTCGGGCGTCCGGTGGTGCGTTCCGTCTGGCGCTGCTGGTGATCCCGGCCTAGGCGCCCGGACGCTGCTCTTGCGACGCGGACTGTGGACGCCGGCGGTCCGCATCAGAGAGAAGCCAATAGAGTCCTCCCAGCGCCAGAAGCAGTCCGCCAAAGCCGAGTAATGCCTGGACGTCGAGAGTAGCGAAATCCTGAAGCATGAGCTTGCGGGCGACCACAAGCACGCCGATCAAAACAACAATGCGCGTTTGGATGGCACCCGCCCGTTCGGTCAAAGCGACATAGATCGAATGATTGAATTCCAGCAGGATGACGATCGTCAGAATATGTCCAAACGTGTCCTGCAAAGCCTCCTTCTCAAGAAAAGAGTGGCTCACCCAAATGTCGGAAACAAGATCGATAGTTGCCAGGATCGTCGCATAGACAGCAATGACTCCGACAAGAAACATGATGCAGAGGAGCGTGACGCGTTCGAAGTGAACATAGGTCAATTGCTTTAGCCATTCCCGCCTTTGAATAGATCCGCGCGCCATCTGAAATTTCCCGCCTAACGCAAAGATATTTGTAGG
>DASSIJ010000351.1:0-3449 GCA_035692045.1 Pseudolabrys sp.
GGGCAGGCGATCCATAGTTTCACGGCGACCATGATGTTCGGTGTGGTTCTGGTTGGCACCTATACGTCGGTGTTTATTGCCTCTCCAATCCTGATCTACCTCGGCGTGGGTACCGGCCGCGACGCTCTGAGCGCACCCGACCGGGACAAGTAGATGGCGCTCGGCGGCCGTGCCGACATGCCGCATTTGCCGCACCCGGCACCTGTCGATGCATACGGCAATGGCGGTTTCCGTTTCGCCGGGATGTCGCATCGCGGCTCCCTGCTTTGCTTCCCCGACGGGATTTGGGCATGGCCGATCAACGATGTGACTGAACTTGACGAATCGGCGCTGGCGGCAGTTTTCGATCGCGCCGAAAGCATGGACGTCTTTCTGCTCGGCGCCGGCCGCGACCCCTGGGTGTTGCCGGACAAACTGAGGCAACGGTTTCGCGAATTGTCGCTGTCGGTCGATGCCATGACGACCGGCGCTGCCGTGCGGACCTACAATATTCTTTTGGCTGAAAACCGGCGTGTTGGTGCGGGTCTGATCGCCGTCGCATAGCCCGCGCGCTAGGCTGTCGTATGGAAGATCACTTCAAATATTGTGCCGCGTTGGTGCGCGAGGCTGACCGCGACCGCTATCTCGCGACGCTGTTTGCGCCCGCAGATGAGCGCGGCGCTTTGTTTGCGCTTTACGCTTTCAATGCAGAGATTTCGCGCGTGCGTACTTTGGCGCGCGAACCGATGCCGGCGGAAATCCGGCTGCAATGGTGGCATGAAGTCATTTTGGGTGAGCGCGCAGGTGAGGCAGCGGCGAATCCGGTTGCCGCGGCGCTATTAGCCACGCTCTCGCGCCACGGGCTGCCGGCCGAAGAACTGACCGGTCTGATCGAAGCACGTCGTTTTGACGTCTATGACGACCCGATTGTGAGCCTTGCGGAGCTGCAGTCCTATGCCGCGAAGAGCGCCGCAACGATTTTCGAGCTCGCTGCGCACATCCTGACGGGTGGTCTAACATCAGGGATCAAGGGCGTCGCTGCGGAAGCCGGACAGGCGCAGACGATCGCGGACATGCTGGCGTTGTTGCCTCAGCACGCGGCGCGCCATCAGTTATATGTTCCCCTGGATTTGCTTCGGCACTATCGCGCGGAGGCAGACGATGTGTTCGCGATGCGCGCGACCCCCGAGGTTCGCGCGGTGCTCGCAGAACTTCGCTTGCGCGGCCGCCGGCATCTCACGCAGGTCGCATTGTCTGAACTTGCGGAAAAAGCAAAGCCGGCGTTTTTGTCGCTGGCGCCGCTCTGGCAATGGCTGCTGGATATGGAGCGGCCGGACTATGATCCGTTCAGGCCGCTGCAAGCAGCACTCTGGCGCCGGCAATGGCGCATCTGGCGTGCGGCAAAGTCGCGAGGTCTGACGGGGCTCATGCGCCGACATCGCAAGCGGGAAATTGATAGCGGCCAGTAACCCGAATGGGCGGCCATTGAGTGTACGGATTAACGGCGCATCAATGGAGACTTGCTAGCCTAACCTGATGCAGTCATCACCGCGCGCCAAGGTTATCTGGGTTTTCGTTGTGATTCTGATGGCCGCTGTTCAGGCTATCGCAAACTGTGCGACACACGAGCAGCGCGTGCTGATCAACGAACTGTCGCTGACAGCCGTTGCGATCGTGATTGCCGCAGCACTGGTCTGGAACAAAATCAAGCTAGGCGTGTACTTTCCCGGGCTGAAGAAGAAGTAGACAATTATTCGGCGGCTGCGGCCGGCATCTCGCCCGCGATCCAACTGTCGAGATCGGCGAGTGCTCGCCGGGTAAGCGCACTCTTGCGCGCGAACGCCTTGGCGGCGCTGCGGCCCAGTTTGCTGTTGCGGTCGAAGGCGGGAGCTTCATGCAGAGGCGGAAACAGGCCAAAATTGACATTCATGGGCTGGAATGACGATGGCCCTGCGTCGATGGTCTCGATATGGCCGCCGGTAATATGCGCCAGCAACGCGCCATGCGCTGTGGTTGCCGGCGGCGGCACAATCCGCTCGCCGCGGCGTTCGGCGGCGGCGAAGCGTCCGGCCAGCAGACCGACGGCCGCGGACTCAACATAGCCTTCGCAACCGGTGATTTGGCCGGCAAAACGCCACTGCGGCTTCGCCTTGAAGCGCAACGTGTCGTCGAGGAGTTTGGGCGAATTCAGGAACGTATTGCGATGCAATCCGCCAAGACGGGCAAATTCGGCGTTTTGCAAACCAGGAATGGTTCGAAAAACCCGCACCTGCTCGCCATGCTTTAGCTTGGTTTGAAAGCCGACCATGTTGAACAGCGTGCCGAGCTTGTTGTCCTGACGGAGCTGGACCACCGCGTATGGCTTTCCGCCTGGTTGATGCGGATTGGTCAGGCCAAACGGCTTCATCGGCCCGTGCCGCAACGTCTCGAGGCCACGTTCCGCCATGATCTCGATCGGGAGACAGCCGTCGAAGTACGGTGTTGTCGCTTCCCAATCATGAAAACTTGTTTTGTCGCCGGCGAGCAATTCCGCGACAAAAAGTTCATATTGCTCGCGCGACAGCGGACAGTTGATGTAGTCAGCGCCTGTCCCCCCGGGCCCCGCTTTATCGTAGCGCGACTGGAACCAGGCCTGCGTCAGGTCAATGCTGTCGCGATGGACGACAGGGGCAATGGCGTCGAAGAAAGCGAGCTGCTGTTCACCGGTCAGCTTTACGATCGCAGCGGCAAGATCGGGAGAGGTCAGCGGGCCGGTTGCGACGATGACGCTATCCCAGTCGTCAGGAGGGAAGACAACCTCGCCTCGCTCAAGTGCGATCAATGGATGGCTGGCGAGTGCAGATGATACCGCGGCGGAAAATCCGTTGCGGTCAACCGCCAGCGCGCCTCCCGCAGGCACCTGGTTTGCGTCAGCGGCGCGCATGATCAGCGACCCCAGCCGGCGCATTTCCTCATGAAGAAGGCCAACTGCGTTGTGCTCGCGGTCGTCGGACCGAAATGAATTCGAGCACACCAGTTCGGCGTAGCCATCCGTCTTGTGGACCGGGGTCGCGCGCAGTGGCCGCATTTCATGCAGCACGACCGCTATTCCGCGTTGCGCGAGTTGCCAGGCCACTTCAGAACCGGCAAGGCCGCCGCCAATCACGTGGACCGCTTGAATTTCCTTCGATGTCATTCGATTATGAGTACGCTTGGGGGCGGCGTCCTGCAACGGCGGTATTGGGTTCCATATGCGTCTGAAAATGGCGATTTATCTCTTTGCTATTTCTACCGCATTTATTGCGAGTATCTCGATCAGTGCTGCGGCAACGAAGGCGGGCGTCATCGATGCCGCTTACGGCGAGTTTTCCGTCTCTCCGCCGACGCCGAACACTGTTTTTGTTTGTCACGGCTTTGGGTGCAAGTACCGCGCCGAATGGGATCTGACGCCGAGCGATCGTGCAAAGCTGGCACAATTTTTAGCGGCCGGC
>DASSIJ010000352.1:0-4758 GCA_035692045.1 Pseudolabrys sp.
CCGAGCCGGAGCTCAAGACGCGGCCGGCAAAGTCCGAGGCGGAGCTACCGGCACTCACGCATCCCGAAATCAGGGCCGTCGTGCTCGGCATCATGCTGGCGATGTTCCTCGGCGCGCTCGACCAGACCATCGTCGCCACCGCGCTGCCGACCATCGGCCGGCATTTCGGCAATATCGATGACCTGTCGTGGGTCGTGACGGCCTATCTGCTCACCGGCACGGCGGTGACGCCGCTCTATGGCAAGCTCGCCGATATCCACGGCCGGCGCATATTGATGCTGACCGCGATCGGCATTTTCGTGGCGGGTTCGGTGGCCTGCGCGCTGGCGCCGAGCATGACCGCGCTGGTCCTCGGACGCGCGTTCCAGGGCCTCGGCGGCGGCGGGCTGATGGCACTGGCGCAGACCATCATCGCCGACATCGTCTCGCCGCTCGAGCGCGGCCGCTATCAGGGCTATATCGGCGCGGTGTTTGCGACATCCTCGGTGGGCGGGCCGGTGCTCGGCGGCTTCCTGACAGAGCATATCGACTGGTCGCTGATTTTCTGGATCAACGTGCCGCTCGGCCTCATCGCGCTCGGGATGACATCGAGCGTGCTCCGCCGCGTGCCGTTTCGCCCGCGCAAGCGACGGCTCGATATCATCGGCGCGCTGCTGATGATGAGCGCGGCGGTCCTCCTGCTGCTGGCGCTGTCCTGGGGCGGCCGGCGCTTCGAATGGATTTCGCTCGAACTCGGCGCGCTGCTGCTCGCCTCCGCGATCCTGTGGGGCCTGTTCGCCTGGCGGCTGATGACAACGCCCGAGCCGTTCCTGCCGCTGACGGTGCTCGGCAATCCGGTGGTGCGCTGCGCGACGCTCGCCGGCGCCTGCAACATGGGTACGCTGGTCGGCATGACGATTATCGTGCCGCTTTATTTCGAGGTGGTGCTGCATCTCTCGGCGAGCCAGTCGGGCATGGCGCTGATCCCGCTGATGGGCGCGACCGTGACGATGTCGACCGTCACCGGCCGGCTGATGACGCATGTCGTGCACTACAAGCGCATGTCGCTGGCGGGGCTCGCGCTCTCGATCCTGTCGCTCGCGCCGCTCGCCATCTGGCCGGCGTCGATGCCGACCGTCCTCGTGTTGCTGCTGTTGCTGATCATCGGCGCCGGGCTCGGCACGGTGTTTCCGGTGTCAACGGTCTGCATGCAGAATGCGGTGTCACGCTCGCAGATGGGCGTTGCCACCGGCGCCGCCAATTTCTTCCGCGCACTGTTCTCGGCGCTGGTTGTTGCCGTGCTGGGCGCCATCGTGCTCGGCGGGCTTGGCGGCGTCGCCGGCATGTCGGTTGAAATGCTGGCGCGCACGGCGTCAGCGCCCGAGCTCGCCTATGCGTTCCGGTTTGTGTTCCTCGCCTGCGCGCTGGTGCTTTCTTTCGGGATGGCCTTCCTGATTTCGATGGAGGAACGGCCGCTCCGGGGCCCATCGCCGCCGTCGCAGGCCGCCACCGCGCCGACTGCCCCGGCCACGCCGATCCCGGCCGAGTAGCCGCGTCATCAAGCAGACAACTTGCGGCAAAAAAACCCGACCAGCCAGATCGCCGCGGCGACTGCGAACGGCACGACCGGGATGATCGGCTCTTCGAGGATGCTCACCTGGTAAAGGGTATTGATCGCCGCAATCACGATGATGAGCCCGGCGAGCATCACGCTGGCTCGATAAAGTATTTCTCCCCACGACAGGACCATGTCAGCGGTCGTCGATGGGTGTCCCCGTCGCGTCCACATGTTGATACCTCGCGCGGCCGAAACGCGTTTCACGCTCAGGCCGACAGAGCGCCATTTTAGAAAAAGTTTCTGGACGGGCGGGGGTAGAGGGGTACGGGTGTAAGACGTGGATGCCCGCGACAAGCGCGGGCATGACGGGAGAGAGGCAGTGCGCTTCATTCGTCATGGCCGGGCATAAAGCCCTCATTCGTCATGGCCGGGCTTGTCCCGGCCATCCACGTCTTTGGTGATGCGAGGTCGTTAAGACGTGGATGCCCGCGACGAGCGCGGGCATGACGGTGGAGAGGTTCGTCGCAGGCATGACGGGAAAAGACAGTGCGTCTCAATTCGTCATGGCCGGGACATAGGCGTGCGAAAGCACGCCGTCCTTCGGCCGGCCATGACAGTAAACAGTGTCGGCCTAAACCGATTCATACCCTAGTGGAGAACGTCGAACACGGTCGCTGCCAAAACAAGCGATCCCATGCCAGCGAACGCGATCGCCGCCGAAGCCCGGCCGACAACTTCGCAGTAGTGCTTGAGTGTGGGTTCGAATCTCATGAACACAACCTAGGGCGCTCCAGCGCGAACCGGACGTGACGCAGTTCACATAGCCGGGCAAAAAATTGGCCGGGCAAAAAATCGGCAAAAAGCCCCGGCAGAGGCCGGGTTTTGGGCCGGGGATTTCTTTGGTGTGCTGGAATCATACAGCGGCCGGTCAGTCGTGAGTCCAGTCGCGACGCAGCTCGAGCCGCACATTCGGGTCCGGATCGCGTCCGACATATTGGCCGTTTTCATACACAACATCCGGATCCGCAGGCGACATGGCCTCGGCACGGACACCGCGGTGTTTGTGGCTCGTCGCGCGCGGTGGCTCATAAGCGTAAGAACCTTGGGCATAAGGGCCACCTTGCGAACGGGCATGGGATCGACCTTGGAATCCACCTTGGAATTCACCTTGCCAGGCGGGCCCGCCGTGCTCCAATGCCGGCTGGTCGATCACGTTCCCGGTGCCATAAGACGAACTGTACGATTGGGCGAAAGCGGGTGATGCGAGCAGCATCGCAACGGCCGCGCTCAGGATAATTTTTTTCATTGGCTCAATCTCCTTAACTTATGGTCGCCGCCCGCCGGCGGCTCATTCATTGCCGACAGTCCGCAAGTAGGCACGGAACCTACAAACCGCTTGTCCGAACTTGCTGTTTTGTGTCGGTCTTGCGGCCGCCGACGCAATGCTCTTATGCGCAGACCGAATGCGTCTATAAACTTTGGTTTAATTCACGCAGTGGTGACTTGCGGGCCGTCGCGTTTAAATCGATATCAATACCGGCATCAACATTGTCGATTCCCAAAAAAATCGGTGAGGGACCAAGGACGGCGATCCTGAGCAGGAGATCGCATGTCATACACTCATACGTCCACTTGCGTCGATGAAGAACCGTCGGTCCACTTTTCGCCAGCTGAACTGATCGAGCGCCAGGTGGCGGAATGGCGCGGGCTGCGGACCGAGGTGATCGCCGTCACGCAACGAGAACCGTTCGACTACGCGTTCAAGTCGTCGCAACATTTGCTCATCGCCAGCGAACATTCCGAACGCGACGATGGCGAGACGTCCGTTGAAGGCCTGCCGAAATCCACCCTGCATAGTCTCTCAGGCAAACTCACGTTCGTGCCGGCGGGCCATGAATTCCACGGCTGGCAGCATCCGCGCGTGCTGACCCGCGCGAGCTATTTCTATATCGATCCAGACGGTCCGCTGCTCGATGAGAGTATCCATTTTGCCGATATCGAATTCCGCCCGCGGCTGTTCTTTTTCGACGCCGAACTTTGGCGGCTGACGGCCAAATTGAAAGGCGAAGTCAAAGACGGGGCCCGGCTGACCCACTATGGGGAAGCGCTCAGCGTCTTGTTGGCGCATGAGCTGATCAAGCTCAACGATGAGTCCGGGCCCCGGCAAAAGATGGCGCGGGGTGGACTGAGCGGCTGGCAACAGACGCGCGTCGCGGATTTCATCGACGCACATTTGGCTGACGACCTCAGACTGTCGACGCTCGCAGGATTGGTCGACCTGAGCCCGTATCACTTTTCGCGTGCGTTCAAACAATCATTCGGTCAGTCGCCGCACCGCTATCATGTCGGGCGGCGCATCGAACGTGCCAAGACCTTGCTGGTCGAGCCAGCCCGGTCGATTACCGGGATCGCGCTGGCTGTCGGATTTGCGGAGACCAGTTCATTCTCGGCGGCGTTTCGCAAAACGACCGGACTGTCGCCAAGCGCGTATCGCCATGGTCTTGAGTAGTTGGCCTTGAGTAGAGGCGCGCTAGCTCTGCGCATGCGCAAGCCACACCGTCCGCCCGCCCGCCTGCGCATCCTCGGCAACGTGCGCAACGATCTTAAATCCTATGCCGGCCAGCAGCTCGGCATATTCGGCGGGCGCGAGGCTCGCATGGTAGAGCGGGTCGCCACGGTAACTTCCGATCGCTTCGCCGTGCCCGGGGCCGGCGTTGAACATCAACACCGCGGACGGTCCGGCGTGCCTGGCAAAGATGTCAAACATATTGCGCTGATCATCGTGGTTGAGATGGAAAAAGCTGTCCCAGGCTAAAATGCCCTGGAATGATCGTCCCAACGATAACCGGCGCATATCCCCAACGATCCACTCGTGATCGGGCAGGCGGCTTCGACAAAGTGCGATGAGTGTCGGCGATGCATCGACGCCGGTGATCGTGAGGCCTTGCGCAGCCATGTGACGCGCGACCGGCGAACCGGAACCGCAGCCGAGATCGAGGACGCTCGCGCCTTTGGGCAACATGGCCACAAAGCGATCGTGCCAAGGCCCGTCATTTGGTTTGTCATTCCATGCCTTGCCGCGGTCGGCATCCCACGCCGTGGCGTGCCGCTCGTAGTGACCAATAATCCGATCAGACAACCGGTTGACCATCAACCAACGTTCCGTAGCGGCGATAGGTTTCAATAAATATTCATTTTGGACGATGTGTAATCAATGCGAT
>DASSIJ010000353.1:0-26684 GCA_035692045.1 Pseudolabrys sp.
TCGCTGCCGCGCTGGCGGTTGGATTGATCACAACGCCAATCTCGCAATTTGTCTCGAGCGCCGCCGCGCAGCAGCAGGCGAGCACGGACAAGAATGCAAAGATGAAGAAGGAGCCAAACGCCGCCCAACTCGCAACACGCGAGCGGCAGAAGAAGTGCGGCGCGGAGTGGAAGGAAGCAAAGGCCGGCAACAAGATCGAGAAAGGCACGACCTGGCCAAAGTTCTGGAGCGCGTGCAACAAGCGTCTCAAGTCCGCAGCCAACTAACGTTCGGCTCTTGCTTCGACGCGCATGCAAGCGCGCACACAAAAAGACTGAGGGCATCGGCGAGACTGAAATCTCGCCGACGCCCTCTTTGTCATCCGAACCGGGGCGCCGCGGGTAACCGCATTGCGCTGATCACACCATGACGCTCGCCGGCCCGAATGACGCAATCTCCGACACGTAAGGCCGAAGATCGGGAAGCTGCGTCAGACTAAAGCTTCCTCTTCCGGCGCTTTGTCTTCTTCGCTGCTTTCGCCGCTGCCTTCTTCCTACGTTTAGCCATTGCTGCCCTCCTAGCCATGAAACATGGCGGGTGTCGCATCAGCACGCGTCGCGAATCGACACGCACTGGCACTCGGTTTACTACAGCGCAGCGAAAAAAAGAACGTTACTGCTTGATCAAACGTGCATCCGAGCGGCTTCCGACACGCTGCGACGCGATTTTCCGACAAGCACACGAACTGAATGCGCACGCGTGCAACGCGCAACGAAAATTCGCGCGCGCGCCGACCGAATTGCAGAAACCACGATGAAATAAGGAGTTTTTCAGCGATCGGCGCCCGCCTTGGGCACGCTTCGGCGACAGGATTTATGCGCGGAACGCATCACACCTTTCATTAACGGTGTTTGCGGCGTGCATGTGCGCGCAACCAAATAATTTTGCACAGCCAACCGTACGCAAGGCCTCTCAAGTACCGGAATCGATCAAAAACGAGCGAATCGGCGAAAGTGATTCGGGTGAGGCATTGTTGCAGTGCAATCAAAAATCTCCGTCAAACGGACGAGAGACAAGCCTCACACGCAAAATTTTTGCGTGCTCAGTGCTCCGGCAACCGGAATTTCAGAAAACTTCGCGACCCAGACCGATGCGTCGCACGCTCACAGTCCGAGTTTGCGCTTCAATACGTCGTTGACTGCTTGCGGGCTCGCTTTACCTCCGGATGCCTTCATCGCCTGGCCAACGAACCACCCGATCGCTTTCGGGTTGGTCTTCGCATCGGCAACTTTATCCGGGTTCCTGGCGATGATGTCGTCGATGACCTTCTCAATCGCTCCTATGTCGGTCACTTGCTTCATCCCGCGCTGCTCGACGACCGCGCGCGGATCACCGCCTTCCTGCCAGATCACTTCAAATAGATCCTTCGCGATCTTGCCGGAAATCGTGCCGTCGGCAATCAGGTCAAGCATCGTACCAAGCTGGCCGGCCGATACCGGGGAGGATCCGATGTCCTTCCCTTCCTTGTTCAGGCGCCCGAATAATTCATTGATCACCCAGTTCGCGGCGGCCTTCGCGTCGCGGCCCTTGGCAACGCCTTCGAAATATTCCGCGGTCTCCCGCTCGGCAACCAGCACGCCGGCGTCGTAAGCCGACAGCGAAAACTCACGCATGAAGCGCATTTTCTTCTCGTCGGGCAGCTCCGGCAGATTTTTCTTGAGTTCCTCGACGTAAGCCGCGTCGAATTCCAGAGGCAGCAGGTCAGGATCGGGGAAGTAGCGGTAGTCATGCGCCTCTTCCTTCGACCGCATCGACCGTGTCTCGCCGCGCGTCGCATCGAACAGACGCGTTTCCTGCTCTATCGACCCGCCTTCCTCGATGATGTCGATCTGCCGGCGCGCCTCGTGTTCGACCGCCTGTCCGATAAAGCGGATCGAGTTGACGTTCTTGATTTCGCAACGGGTGCCGAGCGGTTCGCCCGGGCGGCGCACCGAAACGTTGACGTCGGCGCGCAGGCTTCCTTTCTCCATATCGCCGTCGCAGGTACCAAGATAACGCAGGATCGAACGAAGCTTCGTGATGAAGGCCTTGGCTTCGTCGGCCGAACGAAGGTCGGGCTTCGATACGATCTCCATCAAGGCAACGCCGGAGCGATTGAGGTCGACATAGGAGTTCGCTGGAGAGCGATCGTGGATGCTCTTGCCGGCGTCCTGCTCGAGATGCAGTCGTTCGATGCCGACGGTGACGCTGTCGCCGCCTTCGAGGTCGACTGTCACCACGCCCTCGCCGACCACCGGGGATTTGTACTGGCTGATCTGATAGCCCTGCGGCAGATCGGGATAGAAATAATTCTTCCGGTCGAAAACGGACTTGAGATTGATTTTGGCGTTCAGGCCGAGTCCCGTCCGGATCGCCTGGCGTACGCATTCTTCGTTGATGACCGGCAGCATGCCCGGCATCGCAGCATCCACCAGTGAAACATGGCTGTTGGGCGCGCCGCCGAACTCGGTGGACGCGCCGGAAAACAGCTTCGACCGGGAGGTAACCTGCGCATGGACCTCCATGCCGATGACGACTTCCCAGTCGCCGGTCGCGCCTTTCAGAAACTTTTTAGCATTGGGCTGAGTGTCCATGTCACCCTTTGCGGCTGTGGCCGCCCGTGATTTCCCGTTTCGTAGCGTGTCCGGCAGTTTTCGCAAAGCTGCCCTGCCGAAGTTGCACTGTGCATTCCACGAAATGGCCCGAATTCTGCAACGATTTCTGCGAATTCGCGGAGCATTCGGTCGGAACAGGGGCGGGCGGCAGACGTTGGAATACCGTCATGAATAAAGACAGCAATAGCTCATTCGGCATCTTGATCGGCGGCGTTGTCGCCGTGATCGCGGTCATTTTCATCCTGAGTGGCGGCGAACTGGGCGGAAAGAAAACCGTCGAGGGAGACCAGGACCTTCCACCGATTTCAACGACGGACAAGTAGCCTCACCACCACGGTTTCGGACTGAACAGCCCGGCGGCCTGTTCGATGACCGTGGCGAGCGAAAAGAGCGTCTCCTCGTCGAACGGCCGGCCGATCAACTGCAATCCCAAAGGCAGCCCCTGCGCGTCCAGACCCGCGGGGACGGCAATGCCGGGCAGCCCGGCCATATTCACCGTCACCGTGAATACGTCATTCAAATACATCTCGACCGGATCGGCGGCGCCCTTTTCGCCCAGCCCGAACGCGGCCGACGGCGTTGCCGGCGTCAACATGGCGTGCACGCCGGCCCTGAAACAATCCTCGAAGTCCTTCTTGATCAGGGTGCGCACCTTCTGCGCGCGCAGGTAATAGGCGTCATAGTAACCGGCCGAAAGCACGTAAGTGCCGATCATCACGCGGCGGCGTACCTCGGCGCCAAAACCATCGCTGCGCGTCTTCTCATACATGTCGATGATGTCGCGGCCTGGCACGCGCAACCCGTAGCGCACACCGTCATAACGCGCGAGATTGGATGAGGCTTCCGCCGGCGCCACGACGTAGTACGCCGGCAGAGCGTACTTCGTATGCGGAAGCGATACCTCGATCAGCTCGGCGCCCGCAGCCTTCAGCCAAGCGCGCCCGTGCTCCCAGATTTTCTCGATCTCGGCAGACATGCCATCAAGCCGGTACTCCTTCGGGATGCCGATGCGCAGGCCTTTGACCGATTTGCCGACTGCGGATTCGTAGTCCGGAACCGCAAGATCGGCGCAGGTTGTGTCTTTCGGATCGGGACCAGCCATCGAGCGCAGAAGTATCGCCGCATCGCGCACGTTGCGTGCGAATGGCCCCGCCTGATCGAGCGAAGATGCGAAGGCAACGATGCCCCAACGCGAGCAGCGACCGTACGTCGGCTTCACGCCGACGGTGCCGGTAAATGCCGCAGGCTGGCGGATCGAGCCGCCGGTATCCGTGCCGGTCGCCCCGAGGCAAAGTTGTGCAGCGACCGCAGCAGCGGACCCTCCGGACGAACCGCCCGGCGTCAGCGGCGTATTCGACCCCTTGCGCCGCCACGGCGAATGCACCGGACCAAAATGCGACGTCTCATTCGAGGACCCCATCGCAAACTCGTCGCAATTGGTTTTGCCCAGAAGCACCGCGCCGTCCCGCCAGAGCTGCGACGTCACCGTCGACTCGTAGGTCGGCACAAAATTGTCGAGGATGTGCGAGCAGGCGGTCGACCGCACGCCTGCCGTGCAGAACAGATCCTTTACGGCAAGGGGAATCCCTTCCAGCGGCCCGGCTTTGCCCGATGCGATGCGCGCGTCGGACGCTTTCGCCATGTCGGCGGCCAGCTCCGGCGTTTCGAGCACATAGGCATTGAGCGACCGCGCTTTTTCGATGGCCTTCAGATGTGCGGCAGACAATTCGGCGGCGGAGAAGGATTTCCTTGTCAGCCCGTCGCGCGCCTCAGCCAAACTCAGCGAAGTCAGTTCACTCACGGCGCGGGCTCATCCGAGGGTCGTGGCGCACGCCTGCGGCGCTTGCGCCCGGGCTGTTCGGCGGGCGCCTCGCACGCAAAATCGGCTTCGTCGACGCGTACGACTTTTTTCTTCGACGCGCTGCGCTCCGCCTCGAGCGCGTCGATCATGCTCAGGTATCCGAGTTCGCAAGCGATACACATCATTCCACCACTTTCGGGACGACAAAATAGTTATCGTCGCTTGACGGCGCATTCCTGACGATGTCCTCGGCGATGCCGCCATCTGTCACAGCGTCCACTCTCTTCTTCATCGTCATCGGCGTCACCGAGGTCATCGGCTCGACACCGTCGACCTTCACCTCCCCCAGCTGCTCGACAAAGGCAAGCATGGCGTTCAGCTCATCCTTGAGATGCTCGACTTCATCCTCAGCCACGGCGATGCGGGCGAGATGCGCTATGCGGCGGACAGTATCGGCGTCAACGGACATGAAATTTCCGGGGTGTTTCTATCGGCGCCCAGCCTATAGCAGAGCAGCTTTCAACGCGACAACCGGTCCGCGCGCCATCTGTTTCATTAACGCCTGCGCTTCATCCACCAGAGTTCGCGTCAATTCGCGTGCGGGCATGGCGCGGCCGAGGCCGGCCGCCTGCCCTGCCCACATGTTCAAAAAATCGCCGGAGCCTTGCGACAGCGCCTTGGCGTTCAGGGGCGCGAGCGCGCCGCTGGCCAGCGGAAATTCCGGCGCGATATCGTTGACGGGTCCCAGCTCGCGCATGACGCGGTTTATGAGGCCCCGCGCCGGCTTCCCCGTTTGCAGGTTGGTCACAGTGGTCCCATCGTCGCTTGCACTGGCGAGCGCGGCGCGATGCGGAGGCTGAATCCTGGATTCCGGACAGAACAAATACGCCGTGCCGATCTGCACAGCGGACGCCCCCAGCGCAAGAGCAGCCACGATCCCGCGCGCATCAGTAATTCCGCCGGCCGCGACCACCGGCACCTTCACGGCGTCGACCACCTGCGGCACCAGCGCAAAGGTTCCGACCTGCGTCGTCAGATTGTCGGTGAGGAACATTCCGCGATGGCCGCCCGCCTCGTAACCCTGGGCAATGATCGCATCGCAGCCGTTCGCTTCCAGCCAGCGTGCCTCGGCCACCGTGGTCGCCGAGGCCATGACAATACAACCCGAGTCCTTCACCCGCGCAAGCAACGCCGGCGCCGGCAAGCCGAAATGGAAGCTCACAACCTCCGGCTTGAGTTCTTCCACGACCGAGCACTGCGCCTCATCGAATGGAATGCGGTTGCTCGCCGGCACGGAAGCTGCGGGATCGATGCCGTATTCAACGTAGTAAGGTTTCAATGCTTCACGCCAGGCATGCTCACGCGCGTTGTTCGGCACCGCCGGCTTGTGACAGAAGAAATTCAGATTGACAGGCTTGTCCGTGGCGGCGCGGAATTTTGCCATCTGGTCGCGCATCTGCCGCTCATCGAGCATCGCGATCGGCAAGGAGCCGAGCCCGCCGGCGTCGGCAACGGCGATTGCCAAAGTGGGATCCATCGCCCCGGCCATCGGCGCCAGCACGACAGGGTGTTCGACCTTGAACAGGTCAAGTGCTCGTTCGTCCAGCCACATGGCCGGTACACTATCGCGCCTTGCCGCGGGCAGGAATTCGTATTGGCTTTAGGCAGGAGCGACGGTTTGGCGAAGCCGTGCGAAAGAGGAGGCAGACAGCGGGGGAACCGGCTACCATTCCGAAATGACTGCCCGCACCCACGACCGGTATCCCTACTCTCCCATCTCGGCGCGTCCAGTTTACAACTGGCCAGGCGGTCAACGTCTCGCGATTTACGTTGCCCTCAACCTTGAATGGTTTTCATTCGGGGAAGGACTTGGTGCCGAGCTCGCACCCGGCGGGCCCCAGCCGGACGTGCTCAACTACGCCTGGCGCGACTACGGCAACCGCGTCGGGGTCTTCCGGCTGGCCGACCTGTTCCGCGAGCTCAATCTGCCCGTGTCGCTGCTCGTCAACGCAGAGATGTACCGGCACGCACCGGAGGCGGTCACGGCTTTCCCCGGCGCCGAAATCGTCGGCCACGGCCGCAGCAATTCCGAGCGCCAGGGCGACCTGACCGAATACAAAGAACGCCTGTTGATCGAGGAAACCACCGCGGCGGTTGAAAAACATTCGGGCAAGCGGCCACGAGGCTGGCTCGGGCCATGGATTTCGCAATCTCCGCTGACCCCCGATCTGTTGCACGAGGCCGGCTATCGCTACCTGCTCGACTGGTGCCACGACGATCAGCCGGTCTGGATGAAAACCCGTGGAGGACGCATTCTCTCACTGCCCTACCCGCAGGAGCTCAACGACATTCCACAGATCGTCGCGCGCAAGCGCGAGGGCTCGGAATTCGCGGACATGATTGTGGACGCGTTTGAAGTGATGCACGAGGAGTGCACAAGGCGCCCGCTGGTCATGGGGATAGCACTCCACGCCTACGTCGTTGGCTGGCCGCATCGTTTCAAGCATCTGGCGCGTGCATTGAGACACATTGCGAGCCACGCCGACGAGCGTGTGTGGTTTACGACCGCGGGGGACATCGCCGATTTTGCCGAGCAGCTTCCAGCGGGGACCGTACCCTGAGCATGCCCCTCATCCTGCCCCTCGTCGAAGCCGTCGCGCACCTGCCCGCCCGCGGGGCTCTCATCGGGCTTGATCTCGGCACCAAGACCATCGGCGTTGCCTCCAGTGATCCCGATCGAAAACTTGCTACGGGCGTCGAGACCATCGCGCGCAGGACTTTCACCACCGACGCGCAACGCGTGCTCGTGCTTGCCGCCGAACGCTCCGCCGTCGGATTCGTGCTCGGCCTGCCGATCAATATGGATGGCAGCGAGGGCCCGCGTGCGCAATCGACCCGCGCTTTCGCCCGCAATCTCGCCAGGCTCACCGAATTGCCGATCGCTCTCTGGGATGAGCGGCTGTCAACGGTTGCGGTCGAACGCGAACTGATCGCAGCCGATGTCAGCCGCAAAAAGCGTGCTGCCGTGATTGATCAGCACGCCGCCGCCTTCATCCTGCAAGGTGCACTCGATCGGTTGGCCCGGATGTAGCCGCGCCTACGGATAACTCCGCTCATTCCCGCGCAAGCGGGAATCCAGGATTTAAGAATCCAGGATCAGATGCTCTGGGTCCCCGCTTGCGCGGGGACGAGCGGAGTGTGTGGCAAACCCCAGCCCGATCGTATGGCCACAAAAAAGAAAGCCGCTCCGAAGAGCGGCCTCTCTCTCCTTCACGACTAGGCCCTCAGCTTATCGCTGCGAGTCAACGGAGAAGTTGTTGGTGCGGTGCTGATCCGACCACCTGTTGCCGTAGTATTGGGAGCGATAGCCATAGCCGTAGGCCGGTGCCGGCGCATAGGCGTATGATTCGTCATAGGCATAGCCCGGCGCATAAGCGTAACCGGGCTCATAGGCGTAGCCCGGGCCATAGGCGTAACCGGGATCGCCGTAATATCCGTTGTTATAGGCCGAGCTGGCGATCGCCGCGCCTGCCACCGCCGCGCCTACGCCAAGTCCTATCGCGGCTGCATTGCGGCCGTTACGCGCTTCACCCGGTGACGCTGCGGCAAACGCGAGCGCACCCGTCAACGCCGCCGTGGCGGCATATTTGAAAATCGTCTTCATACTAGTCTCCTTTTCAGTGCCGGCTTTTTGGGTATCCGGACTCAACACTGGAACAGGCCGCGCGGTTCCTGCGTCACGGCCTGGGACGGGACGGCATATTTCACGCATTCACGAACAGTTGCGGGAACCCCTGACTGATAAGGAGCGGCCATCGGCTCCAGACCGCCTGGACAGGCGGCGCGGTCCTGACGCTCAACGAAAACATTAACGATGGGGACGAGTGCCTTGTGGATCGGTGGGTAACGCCCTTGCCGGACAAGCCGGTTGCGCCTATAGGTCTTGCTTTAATGACCATTGCGCCGAAACCCTCATTTGTCCTCAGCAGACGGCACCTGTTGGGGATCGAAGGACTTTCGCACGCGGATATTTCCGGTCTCCTCGATCTCGCCGAAGAATTCGTCGACCTCAATCGCCAGGTCGAAAAGAAGCGCGCCTCGCTGCGCGGGCGCACCCAGATCAATCTCTTTTTTGAAGTCTCGACCCGAACCCAGGCCTCGTTCGAACTCGCAGGCAAGCGCCTGGGCGCCGATGTGATGAACATGTCGACCAGTTCATCGTCCATGCGCAAGGGGGAGACACTCATCGACACGGCCATCACACTCAATGCCATGCACCCGGACATCATCGTCGTACGCCATCATGCATCCGGCGCGGTCGAACTGCTGGCGCGCAAGGTGGATTGCTCGGTGATCAATGCCGGCGATGGCTCTCACGAACATCCGACCCAGGCGTTGCTGGACGCGCTCACGATCCGCCGCAACAAGGGCCGCATCGAGGGCCTGCTGGTCGCGATCTGCGGCGATATCCTGCACTCGCGGGTCGCGCGCTCGAATATCATCCTGCTCAATGCCATGGGCGCTCGCGTGCGGGTCGTTGCCCCCTCCACGCTCCTGCCGCCGGGCATTGAGCGCTTCGGTGTCGAAGTCGCGCGCGATATGCGGGAGGGTCTTGCCGATGCCGACATCGTCATGATGCTGCGGCTTCAGCGCGAACGCATGAATGGCTCGTATGTCCCGTCGATGTCGGAATACTTCCACTACTACGGGCTCGATGAGAAGAAACTCGCATACGCAAAACCAGGCGCGATGGTGATGCACCCGGGACCGATGAATCGCGGCGTCGAGATCGACTCGATCGTCGCCGACGGTGCGCAGTCATTGATCCGCGAACAGGTCGAAATGGGCGTGGCCGTACGCATGGCTGTGCTCGAAGCGCTCTCACGAAATTTGCCGAACGCATGACATGATGTTGTCCGACCGCCACCCGATCCTGCTCGCCAACGCCCGGATCGTCGATCCATCGCGCGATCTCGACATCGTGGGCGACTTGCTGATCGCGGAAGGCGTCATCCGTGAGGCCAAGAAAGGCATCAGCGCTGCTGGCGTGCCGGAAGGCACCGACGTGATCGACTGCCGCGGCAGGTTGATCGCGCCGGGTCTGATCGACATGCGCGCCTTCATCGGCGAACCAGGTGAAGCCAATCGCGAGACGCTCGCCTCCGCCAGCCAGGCCGCGGCCGCGGGCGGAGTCACCACCATCATCTGCCAGCCTGATACGTCCCCGGCCATCGACAATCCGGCGACCGTCGACTTCGTCCTCCGCCGGGCACGCGACAACGCGATCGTGCACGTGCATCCGATGGCGGCGATCACGAAGGGACTCGAGGGCAAGGAGATGACGGAGATCGGCCTCCTCAAGGCAGCCGGAGCCGTCGCATTCACCGATGGCGCAAAAAGCGTTACCAATGCGCAAGTGATGCGGCGTGCGCTCACCTACGCCGGCGATTTCGATGCCATGATCGTGCATCACACCGAAGACCCGAATCTGATCGGCGATGGGGTCATGAACGAAGGCGAGTTCGCCGCTCGCCTCGGCTTGCTCGGTATTCCGAAAGCGGCGGAAACCGTGATGCTCGAACGCGATATCCGCCTCGTCGCACTTTCGGGCGGGCGCTACCATGCGGCCTCGGTCACCTGCGTCGACACCCTCGAGATATTGCGCCGCGCCAAAGATGCCGGACTGAACGTCAGCGCCTCGGCGTCGATCAATCACGTTACGCTCAACGAAAATGACATCGGACCCTACCGGACCTTTCTCAAGCTGGCGCCACCACTGCGCACGGAAGATGACCGGAAGGCGCTGGTCCAGGCTGTCGGCTCCGGATTGGTCGATGTGATCATGTCGGATCACAATCCGCAGGATGTCGAAACGAAACGCCTGCCTTTCGCCGAAGCGGCGCCCGGCGCGATCGGTCTTGAAACCATGCTGACCGCCGGTTTGCGCCTGGTGCATAGCGGAGAGATCGAGCTGACGGCGCTGCTGCGCGCCATGTCCACGCGGCCGGCCGAACTGCTTGGGCTCCCGGGCGGCACATTAAAGAGCGGTGCGCCTGCCGATGTGATCGTCGTCGATATGGATTTGCCCTGGGTGCTGGATCCGGACGAACTCAAGTCGAAGTGCAAGAATACGCCGTTCGACGAAGCGCGCCTCACCGGGCGCGTTGTCCGCACGATTGTCTCAGGACGAACCGTCTACGAATACGTATGACCGCCCTGCTCGCTTTTGCTTTCGGTTATCTGCTCGGCTCGATCCCGTTCGGGCTCCTGCTGACGCGCGCGGCGGGGGCTCCCGATATCCGGGCCATCGGCTCGGGCAATATCGGCGCAACGAATGTGCTGCGCACAGGCCGCAAGGGGCTCGCCGCGGCGACACTTCTTTGCGACATGTTCAAGGGCCTGACCGCCGTTCTGATCATGCGGCACTTTGGCACCGAGCCAGCGATGGCCGCCGGTCTCGGAGCGTTTCTCGGCCATCTCTTTCCGGTCTGGTTGAGGTTCAAAGGCGGCAAAGGCGTCGCAACCTATATTGGCGTGCTCGCCGGACTCTACTGGCCTGCCGCTTTGGCTTTTTGCACGGCCTGGCTCGCAGTTTCCGCCGTCACTCGCTATTCCTCGCTTGCCGCTCTCATCGCCAGCGCCGGCACGCCGTTGGGTCTCTGGTTTTGCAACCTCCCGAATATCGCTGTGCTCTTTCTATTTCTGACAATTCTATTGTGGATCATGCATCGCGCGAACATCGTGCGACTGCTCGACGGCACCGAAGGCAAAATCGGCGCAAAAGCCGACACATCCGACTAAACTTATGGTTGTATTGCGGTAAAATCGGTTGTAGTCATCCTGCCTGCTAGTCGAGGCGGGTGACCCATTTGGACGATCAGACGCGACTGGACGACGAGGATCGGCTCGACTGGCTTCGTCTCATCCGCAGCGACAATGTCGGACCGCGCACATTCCACGATCTCGTCAGCTATTGCGGCGGTGTCCGGCCGGCGCTCGCAGCCCTGCCCGGTCTTGCGCGCCGTGGCGGCTCTGCGCAATCACCTCGAATTTTCTCCCGCGAACAGGCCGAAGCTGAACTCAAGGCCGCACGTGCAGCCGGAGTTGAACTCTTCACCCTCGGCGATCCCGAATATCCGTCGCGACTGAAGATGATCGCGGATCCGCCGCCCGTCATCGCTGTGCGCGGCAAATTCGATGCATTGGCGCGGCCCTCGATTGCCATTGTCGGTTCGCGCAACGCTTCCGCCGCCGGTGTAAAATTTGCCGAACGCATCGCGCGCGATCTCGGCGACGCGGGTTTTGCCATCGTGTCCGGTCTGGCACGCGGCATCGATGCTGCCGCCCATCGCGCCAGCCTCACCACCGGCACGATCGCCGTGCTTGCCGGCGGTCACGCTCGCATCTATCCGCCAGAACACATCGAGCTGCTGGAAAAAATTGCGGTCCAGGGTGCCGCCATTTCGGAAATGCCGTTCACCTGGGAACCGCGCGCTCACGACTTTCCACGCCGCAATCGGCTGATCTCGGGCCTCTCACTCGGCGTCGTGGTCGTTGAGGCGGCGCGCCGTTCGGGCTCACTGATCACTGCAAGGCTTGCGGGCGAACAGGGGCGCGAGGTCTTCGCGGTGCCCGGCTCTCCACTCGATCCCCGCAGCGAAGGTGCCAACGGTCTTCTCAAACAGGGCGCAACGCCCGTAACCGAAGCCGCCGACGTGATTGCGGCGATCGAGCCGATCCTTGGCCGGGGCAACCTGCCTTCGGTTCAGGAACCATTTCAGGATTTGCTCGGCGCTCCCCACGCCGAGCCCGACACGGACGAACGCAGCCGTCTCCTTGCACTGCTCGGCCCGGCTCCCGTGTCGATCGACGATCTGGTGCGGCTATCGCACAGCTCCGCAACGAATGTGCGCAGCGTGCTGCTCGAACTCGAAATCGCCGGCCGTCTTGTGCGCCACGGAGCAGGGTTGGTATCGCTTCTGTAACGTGCGATACGAATCGTGCCTCACGGGAATTTCTCCATGGTCATTCGATACCTCGCGGCCCTTGCGGTTATTCTTTTTCTCCAGGGCGCATCGCGTGCGCAGGAGCAGTCCTTTGCGGCCTTCGCAGCCGAGCTGTGGCCCGACGCGCAAGCCAAAGGCATCAGCCGGGCCACCTTCGACACCGCGCTCAAAGGGGTCACGCCCGATGAGCGCGTGATCGCCGCGACAAAGCGCCAGCCGGAATACGGCAAGCCCGTCGGAGACTACGTGAACGCGATTGTCTCCAATCGCCGTATCGCCGACGCGCAACTCAAGGCGCGTGAGTGGGCGAAAACCTTTGACGCCGTCGAAAAGAAATTCGGCGTCGAACGCTGGGTCCTGCTCGCGCTGTGGGGCATGGAATCGGATTTCGGCACCGAAAAAGATCGCTGGGATGTATTTCGGTCGCTGGCCACCCTCGCCTACGTGAAGTATCGCCACCCTTATTTCCGCAACGAATTGATCGTGGCGATGCGCATCATGCAGGACAACAAATTTGCGCGCGAGAGGATGGTGAGCTCCTGGGCGGGCGCCATGGGCCAGAGCCAGTTCATGCCGTCGAATTTCGTCGACTACGCTGTGGATTTTTCGGGCGATGGCCGCATCGATATCTGGAGCAACGTGCCGGACGTGCTCGGCTCAACGGCGAATTATCTGCACAAAGGGAAATGGAATTCCGCGCTGCCGTGGGGGTTCGAGGTTACGGTCCCGGGTGGCTTCGACTACATGCGCAGCCGCGCAACCTTCGCGGAATGGGAGACCCTCGGTGTGCACCGCGCTGACGGCAAACCGTTCCCATCCTCCGGGCAAGGCATCCTTTTTTTCCCGAGCGGAGCCAGTGGTCCGGGATTCATCGTCACGGAAAATTTCGATGTCTTGAAGGAGTACAACAACTCCGACGCCTACGCGATTGCAGTCGGCCACCTCGCCGACCGAATGCATGGAGGAGGCTTGATCAAGACGCCCTGGCCGAAAGACGACCGCCAGCTTTCGCGCGATGCCCGTGTCGCCCTGCAGAAAAAATTGTCCGAGCTCGGTTACAAGGTGAATGAATTCGACGGCCACATCGATTTCGATCTGCGTGACAATATCCGCGCCGAGCAGAAAAAAATCGGGATGTTACCGGATGGCAATCCGACGGCCGCCTTGCTGGACAGGCTGGGGGTAAAAGCCCGCTGACTCGAATGTCTTGGCCGGTTCGCTTGAACGAAGGCCGGGTTGCGTTTCCAGGTAGAATACTGGTAATATTACACCTTATGGTTGTCGCGCCGGCCGGACCCGTCTCTTTCGTGCCCTATTTCACTGGTCAGACACGGCTTCTTAACGGGCTTATTTGACAGTAAGGGGTACCTTCCCCATGTTCCGGGCCAAAGATGCGGCCAATTCCGCCTTGATTCTCATTGGTACAGGCGGATAACCCACTGGATTTCCATGAATATTGTCGTGGTCGAGTCGCCGTCCAAGGCGAAGACAATCAATAAATACCTCGGCCCCGGCTATGAGGTGCTGGCTTCCTTTGGCCACATCCGCGACCTGCCCCCCAAGGATGGCTCGGTCGATCCCGAGAACGATTTCCGCATGCTCTGGGAGGTCGACGCCAAGTCGAACCAGCGCCTGAACGACATCGCACGCGCGCTCAAGGGTGCCGACAAGCTGATCCTCGCCACCGACCCGGATCGTGAAGGCGAAGCGATCTCATGGCATGTGCTCGAGGTGCTGAAGGAAAAGAAGGCGCTCAAGGACCAGAAGATCGAGCGCGTGGTGTTCAACGCCATCACCAAGCAGGCGGTGACCGAGGCGATGAAGCATCCGCGCGAGATCGATGGTGCATTGGTCGATGCCTACCTCGCCCGTCGCGCGCTCGATTATCTCGTTGGCTTCACGCTCTCGCCGGTGCTCTGGCGAAAATTGCCGGGCGCGCGCTCGGCCGGCCGGGTGCAATCGGTCGCGTTGCGGCTGGTCTGCGACCGCGAACTCGAGATCGAGAAATTTGTCGCCAGGGAATACTGGTCGATCGTCGCCAAGCTGGCGACCCCACGCAACGAAGTCTTCGAAGCGCGGCTGGTCGGCGCCGACGGGCAAAAGATCCAACGCCTCGACATCGGCTCCGGCGCCGAGGCGGAATCTTTCACCCGCGATCTCGAAGACGCCATCTTCAAGGTGGTGTCAGTCGAAGCGAAGCCCGCCCGGCGCAATCCGCCACCGCCCTTCACCACCTCGACCATGCAACAAGAAGCGAGTCGAAAGCTGGGCTTTGCTCCGGCCATCGCCATGCGCCTCGCACAGCGGCTCTATGAAGGCGTGGAGATCGACGGCGAAACCACAGGCTTGATCACTTATATGCGTACCGACGGCATCGACATGGCGCCGGAGGCGATCGCGGACATCCGCGCGATGCTGGGCCGCAACTATGGCAAGGAATATGTGCCCGCTTCGCCCCGCGAGTATCACAACAAGTCGAAGAACGCGCAGGAAGCGCATGAAGCGGTGCGCCCGACCAGCGCCAGCCGCACACCTGCCGAAGTCGCCAAATATGTCGATCGCGATCAGGCGCGCCTGTACGAGTTGATCTGGAACCGCGCGATCGCGAGCCAGATGGAATCCGCCGAACTCGAGCGCACCACGGTCGACATCATCGCCAAGGCGGGTTCGCGGAATATCGAGCTGCGCGCATCCGGCCAGGTCGTGAAATTCGATGGCTTTCTCACCCTTTATCAGGAAGGCCAGGACGAAGCATCCGATGATGACGAGTCGCGCCGCCTGCCCGCAATGTCCGAGGGCGAACCGCTCAGCAAGCAGGCGATCGAATCCGCGCAGCATTTCACCGAGCCGCCGCCGCGCTTCTCGGAAGCGGCTCTGGTCAAGCGCATGGAAGAACTCGGCATTGGCCGCCCCTCGACCTATGCCTCCATTCTCCAGGTTCTCCAGGATCGCGGCTATGTCCGCATCGACAAGAAGCGCCTCATTCCGGAAGACAAAGGCCGCGTCGTCGTTGCATTTCTTGAAAGCTTCTTCACGCGTTACGTCGAATACGATTTCACCGCGGGGCTCGAAGAAAAGCTCGACGAAATTTCGGCGGGCAAGATCAACTGGCGCGCCGTGCTCGCCGAATTCTGGGAGCAGTTCGTCGGCGCCGTCAACGAGATCAAGGAAGTGCGCAATCGCGTTGTGCTCGACGCACTCAACGATCTGCTCGAGCCGCATATTTTCCCGGAACGCGCCGACGGCGTACCGCGCCGCCAATGCCCGCAATGCGGTACCGGTCAGCTTTCACTCAAGACCGGGCGCTTCGGGGCCTTCATCGGTTGCTCAAATTATCCGGAATGCAATTTCACACGGCAGATCACGCCCAGCGCCGACGGCGTTCAGGGTAAAAAGGTGTTGGGCGAAGACCCGGTGACCGGTCTTGAAGTGACGCTGCGCGGTGGCCGGTTCGGACCCTATTTGCAGCTTGGCGAACAGATCAAACCGCCGAAGCCAAAGAAGGGCGAGAAAAAGCCGGAAGTCGAGAAACCCAAACGCGCCAGCATCCCGAAAGGCGTTGTGCCCGACGACGTCGACCTCGAAAAAGCGCTCGGCCTCCTGGCGCTGCCGCGTGAAGTCGGACTGTCGCCCGAAGACGGAGAACCGATCCTCGCCGGCATTGGACGCTTCGGCTCTTATGTCAAGCACGGCAAGACCTATGCGAACCTGGAAGAAGGCGACGAGGTTCTGACCATCGGCCTCAACCGCGCGGTCACCCTGATCGCCGAGAAGAAAGCGAATCCAAAGAAAGGCCGCCGCTTCGGCGCCGATCCCGGCAAGATTTTGGGCGAACACCCGGACAAAGGCGGGCCGGTTGTCGTCAAGAATGGCCGCTATGGACCCTATGTGAGCCACAACGGCATCAACGCGACCATTACCGGCGACCGGACACCGGAGACGATCACACTCACCGAGGCCGTCGTGCTGCTCGACGCCCGCGCCGAACAACTCGGTTCGCAGCCGCGGCGCGCGGCCGGCCGCAAAAAGGCGGGCGAGCCCTCGGAAGCGCCGAAGGGCCGCAAGAAGAAGGCGGCCGAAACGACGGACACGGCCGAGAAAACCGCCAAGCCGCGCAAGAAGCCGGCGAAAAAGACTTCCAAAATCACGGCCGCCGAGTAACTGGCAAAGCTGAGTTTCGGCCACTACATTTCATTGAATCGCGCCGTTTCGGCGCAGGACTTTTATTTTGAAAACGCACACTAAGAAAACACCTTCCCTCCCCTCCAAGGCCGACATCCTCGCCTTCATCGGCAACAACCCCGGAAAAGTCGGCACCCGCGAAATCGCACGCGCCTTCGGATTGAAGAACGCGCTCCGCGCCGATCTCAAGCGCATCCTGCGCGAGCTGGCCAACGAGGGCTCAATCGAAAAGCGCCGCAAGAAGCTGCATCATCCCGGCACCCTCCCCTCGACCGTGCTTGCTGATGTCACGTCGCGCGACAGCGATGGCGATCTCATTGCCACCCCGGACGAATGGGACGAGGACGCGCATGGCGCGGCACCGAAAATCCGTATTCACCTGCCGCGCAAGGCGCGGCCCGGCGAAGCTGCCGGGGTCGGCGACCGCGTGCTGCTGCGCATCGAGGACATCGAAGACGAGGACGGAATTCGTCATCGCGGACGCGTCATCAAGATCATTGACCATCCCAAGCACCGCGTGCTCGGAATTTTCAGAAAAGTCGCGCATGGCGGCGGGCGCCTCGAGCCGGTCGACAAAAAAATGCTCGGCAAGGAATTGTCTATTCCCGCCGGCGCGACCGCGAATGCCGAGGATGGCGATCTCATCGCGGTCGAAACATCGCGCGCGCCGCGTCTCGGCCTCCCCACCGGCCGTGTGGTCGAGAGGCTCGGCTCACTCCAGAGCGAGCGTGCCGTCAGTCTGATCGCAATCCATGCGCATGGCATTCCATCCGTATTCCGCCGCGAGACGCAGCTCGAAGCCGATGCAGCCAGACCGGCAACACTCCAGGACCGCGAAGACTGGCGGCACGTGCCCCTGATCACCATCGATCCGCCTGACGCCAAGGATCATGACGATGCCGTGCATGCCGAGCCGGACACCGCGTCGAACAATCACGGTGGCTTCATTGTGAACGTCGCCATCGCCGATGTCGCCCACTACGTCAAACCGGGCTCGTCACTCGATCGCGAAGCGCTCACGCGCGGCAATTCGGTCTATTTCCCCGACCGGGTGGTGCCGATGCTGCCGGAGCGAATTTCCAATGATCTGTGCTCGCTGCGGCCGCGCGAAGACCGTCCGGCGCTTGCCGTGCGGATGGTCGTCGGGGCCGACGGCCGCAAGCGCTCGCACACATTCCACCGCATCATGATGCGTTCAGCCGCCAAGCTTTCCTACATGCAGGCGCAAACGGCGATCGATGGACGCGCTGACGACGACACCGGCCCGCTGATCGGGCCGGTCCTCAAGCCACTTTATGCGGCCTACGAAGTGCTCAAACGCGCGCGCCACGAGCGCCAGCCGCTCGATCTCGATCTGCCTGAACGCAAAATCCTGCTGAAAGCCGATGGCACCGTCGATCGCGTCATCACACCTGACCGACTGGAAGCACACCGTCTGATCGAGGAGTTCATGATCCTGGCGAACGTCGCTGCGGCAGAAACGCTTGAACGCGCGCGTTCTCCTCTCATCTATCGCGTGCACGACGAGCCGGGGATGGAGAAGGTACAGGCGTTGCGCGAATTTCTCGCCACGCTCGACATTCCCTTCACCAAGGGTAGCGTGCTCAAGCCGGAAGCCTTCAACCATATCCTGTCGCGTGTGAAGGGACGCGACGCCGAGCAACTCGTGAATGAGGTTGTCTTGCGCACGCAGGCGCAGGCCGAATATGCCTCCGAGAACTACGGCCACTTCGGATTGAACCTGCGCCGCTACGCGCATTTCACCTCGCCGATCCGCCGCTACGCTGACCTGATTGTGCATCGTGGATTGATACGCGCACTCAAGCTCGGCCGTGACGGTTTGCCGGACGGCACCGATCAGAAAGCTTTGGCGGAGGTCAGCGCACAGATTTCCGCCACCGAGCGCCGCGCCATGCTGGCCGAGCGCGAGACGAACGACCGCCTGATCGCGCATTTCCTCTCCGATCGTATCGGTGCGACCTTCGAGGGCCGGATTTCCGGTGTCACCCGCGCAGGTCTGTTCGTGAAATTGCGCGAGACGGGCGCCGACGGATTTGTGCCGGCGCGCACCATCGGTGACGAATATTTCCGCTATGACGAAAAGGGTCACGCGATGGTGGGATCGCGCTCGGGCGAAACTTACCGGCTCGGCGATTCCGTTCGGGTCAAGCTCGTTGAGGCGGCGCCGGTCGCCGGCGCGCTGCGATTCGAGATTTTATCGGAAGGGCGTGCGGGCCGGCCACAGCGGCCTGCGCGCCATGAGCGCGGGCATCGATACGTCCCACGCGGCAAGCAACGGAAGGTTCGATGACGAAAGACCTCGGGAAACTTTGGGCCGAGCGCATGACCAGGTCGGAGCGCGACACGTCGTTTCCCGACAGCGAGCCGCGTGATGCCGCGACCCTGATGTTGATCGACCGGTCAGGCCCCACTCCCCGGGTCCTGCTCGGCCGCCGTCATGCCGGCCATAAATTCATGCCTGGCAAATTCGTTTTTCCCGGCGGCCGCATCGAAGCGCTCGACCAGCAGATGACCGCGGTGAGCGAACTGCATCCGGATGCGCAAAAGAAACTGCTGGAGCGCGTCGAAAAGCCGAGCACGGAATTTGCCCGCGCCTTTGCACTTGCGGCGGTGCGCGAGACTGCCGAAGAAACCGGCCTGTTGCTCGGAGTGAAACGCGATCAGTCGCCCTCCGTACCAGGTGAGATCTGGACCGAATTTGCCAAAGCGAAAGTGCACCCGGACCTCGGGCAGATCCATTTCGTCGCGCGCGCTGTCACGCCTCCGCGCCGGCCGCGCCGCTTCGATACGCGATTTCTCACTGCGGACGCTTCGGCGATCGCCCACACGATCGAGGGTGTCGTCGGCCCGGATTCAGAACTGGTTGAACTGACCTGGGTCCCGATCGAGGAGGCCGCTCAACTGGATATGCCGACAATTACCGCCATTGTTCTGGAAGAACTGCTGGCGCGCGTGGAGGCCGGAATGGGGCACGGCCTGCCGGTCCCCTTTTACTTCATGATTGAAAAGGAATTCTTCCGGGAACTGCTGTAAATGCCCGGAAACGGCGCATTTTCTTGACATTTGGCGCTCCGGCGCTAGTTTCCGCGCCAATCCTGCCACCGCACGTTCAGTTCAAGGGAAAAGTCCATGGCCAAAGCCATCAGTCTCAAGATCAAGCTGGTCTCCACTGCCGGCACCGGTCACTACTATGTGACGCGGAAGAACTCGCGCACTCAAACCGACAAGATGAAAAAGAAGAAATACGACCCGATCGCCAGGAAGCACGTCGAATACAGCGAGTCCAAGATCAAGTAGCCGCGAGGCATCCATGATGCTTCGCACGCTTTTCGCTGCCCTGTTGCTGCTGCCGCTGGCGCTCGCTTCCGCCGGCGCCGGCGAAAAACACAAGCTGGCGCTGCAGATCAGCGATAACGACCCGGAAAAAATGAACGCGGTGCTCAACGTCGCCGCCAATGTGTCGAAGTTCTATTCCGACAAAGGCGAAGAGGTCGATATCCAGATCGTCGCCTTCAATGCCGGGCTTCACATGCTGCGCGATGACACCTCGCCCGTGAAGCCAAGGCTCAAGTCATTCAAGCAGGGTATGCCGAACGTCTCGTTCATGGCCTGCGAGAACACCCTCGATTCGATGGCCCGCAAGGAAGGCAAGGAGCCACCGCTCGTTGACAATGCCGAGCGTGTGAAGGCCGGCGTGGTTACGCTGATCGAGCTCGGTGAAAAAGGCTGGACGATCGTCCGGCCCTGATCCCCTCCATTTTCGTGCTGCGGAGCGCGGCAAGGCCGCGAACGCATCGCTTCGCGATCCTCCTGAGGAATGAATTGGTGGCCGGCCGGAAGCGGCGGCATGAGGAGGCCACTCGCACCGCTCCCGGACCGGCCGAACCCCACGGACCCAGGAGATGCGGCGGACCTGGCATCAGTAGGGTATTGCAGCGTGTTGAGGGCGCGTTCGCGATTGAACGCCCCGACTCACGCGGTCAGTGGCAAGGTTAGACCAAGCGCCCCCGTCGACAAGCCGCTTTAGTAACGCGCTGGAATGTCTTGGCAATTTATACGCGGGGTCACGCGGCCCACCGCCCGAATCAGAGACTCTCAGGCGGCGTCCGGCACCACGCGGTTGCGGCCGTCGCGTTTGGCACGATAGAGCGCCTGGTCGGCGCGCTTGAGAATGCTGGCCGCGTTGTCGCCGGCAGACGACAGTGCCGCGATACCGATCGAGATCGTGACTTCGAGATGGCGCGCGCCTTGCTGGATCGCAAAAGGCTCGGTGGCGATCCGGCGGCGCAGGCGCTCCGCCACCACGGTCGCCACCGCCATGTCGGTTTCCGGCATCACGATCACAAATTCCTCGCCGCCATAGCGACAGGCGAGATCGATATTGCGGGTGGCCTTGCGCATGCGCAGCGCGAATTCACGCAGAACGTCGTCGCCGGCGTCGTGACCATAGCTATCGTTGATCGCCTTGAAATAATCGATATCGAGAACGAGCACCGTGATCGGCTTATTGCGTGCAGCGGACTGCTCGACCAGCGTCTTGAGGTGCGTTTCCATGTAGCGCCGATTGAAAAGGCCCGTGAGTCCGTCGGTGATCGCCAGTTCGATCGAAGTCTGAACGTTGTCGCGCAACCGCTCGGTATAGCGTCTCTTTTTGATTTGGGTCCGCACGCGCGCCAGCAACTCGTTCCGATCAACCGGGCGCAACAGAAAGTCATTGACGCCGATCTCCAGCCCGCGCGCCTGCCGCGCAGTGTCGTCGGCCTCGGCGATCGCAAGGACCGGAATAGTTCGGGTCCGCTCGAGCGAACGGATCTGGCTGCACAGGCGAAGGCCATCGAAGTCCTGCATCGCGAGCGATACAATGATGAGGTCGTAGTCTCTCTGGGCGGCACGAAACAACGCTTCGTTCGGATTGCTTTCGATATCGACGATGTGTTCGACGGACAGTGTGGCCGCAAGGCGCCCGAAGGAGTTCGCCCGGTTGTCGACAATGAGCACACGGCCATCGCGGCCGGTCTCCAGGACCGCTTCACACTCCGGATTTTGCAGTCCTATTTCCTTCGAGGTCGCCGCGCGCATGCGCAGTTCGTCAGTGACCATTTTGAGGCGGGCCAGCGAACGCACGCGGGAAATCAGCGCGACATCGGACACGGGCTTGGTGAGGAAGTCATCGGCGCCGGCTTCCAGCCCGCGCACGCGGTCGGACGGTTGATCGAGGGCCGTTACCATCACCACCGGGATGTGGTGAGTCAGCGGATTGGACTTGAGACGGCGGCAGACCTCGAAGCCATCCAGTTCCGGCATCATCACATCGAGCAGGACGATGTCGCACGCGGCCCGTTCGCACAGGGCCAGCGCCTCGGCACCACTGTACGCAACCGTGACGTCAAAATATTCCGCCGAGAGGCGCGCTTCGAGCAGCTTTACGTTCGCGGGCACGTCGTCCACGACAAGGATACGAGCGGTCATCGGTGCACCGTCAGCCCGCGCCCAGGAAATGGCGGATGGTCTCGATGAATTTTCCAACCGAAATCGGCTTGGAGAGATAAGCCTCGCAGCCCCCCTCCCGGATGCGCTCCTCGTCGCCCTTCATTGCGAAAGCGGTGACGGCCACCACCGGAATGGACTTAAGCTCGGGGTCGTCCTTGAGCCATTTCGTCACTTCCAGGCCAGATACTTCCGGCAACTGGATGTCCATCAAGATCAGGTCCGGCTTGTGCTTGCGGGCGAGATCGAGCGCCTCAATACCGTTGCGGGTGCCGACGGTTTGGTAACCATGCGCTTCAAGGAGGTCGTGGAAGAGCTTCATGTTGAGCTCGTTGTCCTCCACGATCAGGACGGTCTTTGGCATTCTCGTTCCCGCCCTCTTGTCCCAATGCGCATAAGCCCCGCGCACGCGGTCGCAAGTCCGCTCGCGCTCGGGCATGGTCGGCACGGTAGTGCGGATTTCTTACGGCGCGGTAAAGATCGTTATATATCAATAGGTTTGGCGGCCATTTGTGCCCTTTACGTTCATGGGTTTGGCAATCGTCCCTCAAGTGAGATGTAAAGGCCGTCACCGGCCCGATGCAGGGAACGGGGTACCTCCGTTCAGCCGGAAGCTGCAGGCGAAGATTGATGTCAGCGCCAGAGCTGCCAGAGCACCAGCAGATTCACGGCGGCGACGCTGATGCAGTTGACGCAGAGACCACCGATCCTGAACACCATCACGTAGCCAAGGTATGCGCTACCGAGAACGGCGACGATCGCCACCGGCAGCGCAATCCCGGTGTGGCCTGTGTAAACCAGGAGCGGCAGCGCGGCGTACAACGCAATGCCCAATGCCGCGTTCGGGATGCGCAGGATCGTGCCCTGCGTGCTGCGAAGGACTTTTTCGGCATCGTCTCTCCGACCTCCGTTGCACTGGCATCTGGGGATCTTGAAGTCGGGGTCCACGGAGAGCTTGTACGTGTAGTAGCCCGCCTGTGCCGAGTAGAGCAGACCAAAGGCGGCGAGTGTGTAGAGTGGAACCGCGTTGACAGTGTAGGCGAGCAGCGCGGCGATCACCCAGAGCCCCAGCAGAGACCCGACCAGCACTTTGAGATACTCCGGAAGCAGGCCAGGCAGCCGGCGCGCCACCTCGCGCAAAATGCGATGAGACAGGATCTGCCGCCGGATTTCTTTGCTGTGAGCGCGATCCCGGATCGCGCTCACCCATCCGGCTGCACCCATGGTTTCAGACATCGCGACCACCACTCGGAGTCCCGACAACGACCGGCGGCGCCGGCGGGGGCTCTGAACCGGAATCCGGCAGCTCGGGCGCCTGCGTGAACGGCGTCAGGGACCGCAACGTCATATACCAGCTCAGCCGGACCATGCACCATTGGTAGCGGGTGTACGCGCGGCGAACGTTTGCATCGGGGTTCATCACCTTGGCGATGTGCAGCGTCGTGTCGTTCTCGCAGTCGGGCGCGTCTGAATCGTGCAACAGGCCGCACTGGTGGCCGCACTCGTGCAGGTAGGTCTCGGCAACGCGGACGATGTTTTCGTTGCCTGTGATGTTCTCAACGATCCTGGACATCATTCTGTTGGTGTCCGCTTCGAACGGCAGAATCCGCATGCTGGTGAACAACGGCTGTTGGCTGCCCTCGAAGGTCACGATGGTGTAGCCGAGGATGTCGTTGCAACCCACCTGCGAGTCGTCCATGTTGTACATCGAGACGAAGTAGGTCGTGACGGCCGCCCCGTTGCTGTCCTTGTTCACCATCAGGAAGTTCGTGTCCTCGAAGGAGAGCGTCTCGCCCGCACCGCAGGTCATGTCCTCCGCGACGCCGGTGTTTCCCGGGGTGAAGCCGATGTCTCCGTGGATCAGGTGGAGGAACGTATTCGTCGGACGGCTGCAGTCGTCGGTATCGACCCGCATGCCCATGTCGGCGACGCTGAGATCGCCGAAGTAGTCGGGCGAAGCGGCGTTCGTGTACTTCCCGTTCCACGCGTTGTAGGTGTTCGCGGCCAGCTTGCCATCACCGTTCAGCCATGCCTGTACGTGCGGGTTATACGTGAGCAGGTTCTTGTGGAAGTCCGTGCCGTGGCCATCATCACCCGGAGCCGTAGCGAAGATGTCGCCCCACATGTGACTGGCGATCTCCATCACTTTATACGCGTAATAGAGGAGCGGCTTGCCCGCGACGAACCCGCCCTCACGGCCGTCCTTCCGCTTGAGCTCGCCGGTGATGACGTTGCCCCTGGTGACAACCTCGTAGTAGGCGATTGCGCCGGTCGTGCTATCGACGACAGTCGCGAGTGGTCGCCCCAGATCGCTCAGGATGTAGCCCCGGACGTTCTGATCGACGTTTCCGGCAGGCGTCGGGTTGTTCACGTAGACGAACCAGTCGGAGTGGCCCTGCTTGTTCCGGATGATCTTCGGCGCGACGCGGAAGCGCCGCGGTTTCGTGTTGTTGAGAATGTCGCCGAGATGGGTCCAGCAGAGGATCCCGCGCACGAAGACGTCGATCAGCGTGCAGACCCACGTCAGCAGCATCGTGACGAAGGTTTCGATGATGTCCAGCAGCTTGATCAGGGCCTGCAGGATGTAGTTGCAGACCAGCCGGGTGACCCACTGGAGTACGGACTCCAGGACGTACGTCCAGCCGCAGACGACGTCGGTGACCGTGTTGCATACGTTGTTGCAGACGTTCTCGCACCCGCAGTCGCATCCGAAAATCCCGCAGAAGAAGTCACAGATGCCGCAGACGACACTGCAGACGGCGCCGCACACCGTGTGGACGATGGTGTTGCAGACGTATTTGAGTACCTGGACGATCGCGTTGACCAGCTCCTGAATGAGCCGGCAGATCTGCACCAGCACGTACTCGATAAACGTGACGAGCACGTGGATGACCGTGATGATCGGCTGGGCGATCAGCTGGCAGACGAGGCCCATCGGACAACGCCCTCAATTTGCAGCGCGCGTGATCGACAGATAGGCCAAAGCCGCACGCCGGAATGTGGCGTGCTTCACTCAAGCTGAAAAAGTGTATCAACGCCGGACGAGCGTTAAGCCGGAATCGCCGACTCAATTGGTGATGACAGGTTTGGCACACCGCTCAATTATTCTGTTGATCATCAGTGTGCAAAATTGCCCAAGTTTGGCACCGTAACCCCGCTGAGTTGTAGCGGGCGGTTTTCCGGTGACGGAAGGACAGATTTACGCGATGAAACAGGACCCTGCGCTGACACGAGAACGGGCAGAAGGGCTGGCGATTCAGGCCCTTGCGTTCATCGCGGATGATGGCGAACGGCTCGGCCGCTTTCTCGCCGTAACGGGCATCGGCCCTGCCGAGATTCGCGCGGCCGCCCGTGAGCCGGGATTTCTGGCCGGAGTCCTCGAGTATATGGCCTCCGACGACCGGCTGATTGCGGCCTTTGCGGCCGAAAACAACCTCAATCCGGCCGACATCGACAGGAGCCGCGTCGCGCTTGCCGGCGCTCCTTGGGAGCGCGAGGCGCCATGAGCTTCTGCCGGGATTGTCTCGCCGACGCGCCCGATCGCGGCGCGCGCTGTCCCGTCTGCAGTTCGCCACGATTGGTGCGCCATCCGGAAGCCGCAACCCTGAGCATCGCCCATATCGATTGCGACGCATTCTACGCGACCATCGAGAAACGTGACGACCCGACGCTGGCCGACAAGCCGGTCATCGTCGGCGGCGGAAAACGCGGCGTGGTGGCCGCCGCATGCTACGTGGCCCGCACGTATGGCATCCGCTCCGCGATGCCGATGTTCGAAGCCAGACGCCGCTGCCCCGACGCGGTGGTGGTAAAGCCGAATATGGCGAAATACGTTCAGGTTGGCCGCGAAGTCCGCAAGGCAATGTTTGCGCTCACTCCGCTGGTCGAACCGCTCTCGATTGACGAAGCATTTCTCGACCTGACCGGTACCGAACGCCTGCATGGCATGAGTCCGGCGAAAGTGCTCGCGCGCTTCGCCTGCAGCGTCGAGCGGGATTTTGGCATCACCGTTTCGATTGGCCTGTCAGCCAACAAATTTCTCGCCAAGATCGCCTCCGACCTGGACAAGCCGCGCGGCTTCGCCGTGCTCGGCCAAAGCGAAGCCGCGGCATTTCTTGCACCAAAACCGGTGAGTTTCATCTACGGTGTCGGCGCGGTCAGCGCAGCAAAGTTCGCCGCCGACGGCTTGCGTACGATCGCGGATCTCCAGCGCGCCGATGAGCACGATCTTATGCGGCGGTATGGCGAGGAAGGCGCGCGGCTCTGGCACCTTGCGCGCGGACAGGACAATCGCTCCGTCAACCCGGAGCGTGACACCAAGAGCATTTCAGCGGAAACCACCTTCGAGCAGGATATCGGTGAGTTCCGGCCACTCGAACAAATTTTGTGGGATTTGACGGAGCGTGTCTCAAACCGCCTGAAGGCCAACGCACTCGCCGGTTCGACCGTGACCCTCAAGCTCAAGAGCGCGGATTTCAAGATCCGCACGAGGGCACGCGCTCTGGGCGCCCCCACGCAACTTGCGTCCCGCATTTTCGCTGCCGGCCGCGACCT